>JAGONY010000025.1 GCA_017992785.1 Candidatus Omnitrophota bacterium
TGCCCGACTTCGCCGGCCGAGAAGGTGGACCCGCGGTAAAGGCCGCCGCCTATTATGACTCCGCCTCCTACGCCGGTGCCGAGCGTTATACAGACCGCGTTTACGGCTCCCTTTCCTGCGCCGAACTTGCATTCACCGAGCGCCATAACATTGACGTCGTTGTCCGCAAGCACGGGCATCTTAAGCTTATTCTCAAGGATCCTCTTGACCGGCGTGTCCTTCCATCCCTTAACGTTAGTCAGGTCATAGACTACGCCTTTACTGAAATCCACGAGCCCCGGCACGCCTATGCCCACTCCCTTCACGCTGCTTCGGGGGACGCGGGCGTCCTTCAGGAGCGTATCTATGCCGGAAACAATAGCCCGCAGCAATCCGTCCCTGGTAGGGTGGTCCGCTGTGGACAACCTGCCTCTCTCTACTATCTTTCCTTTTGGGCTAACAAGGGCGAGCTTGGTATACGTGCCGCCGAGGTCTATGCCTATAGCGAATTTCTTCATTTGAGGAGTTAATTTTAACTCAAAACGCGTGACTTTTCAACAGATATCAGGGCCAGCTGACCACCCTGTTCCTTCCCTCTTCCTTTGCCCTGTAGAGGGCCTGGTCGGCCTTGTCTATGAGGACCTGCACGTCGTCGCCGTTATCGGGGTATGTGGCAACGCCCGCGCTTATGGTCATCGCGATCGTCTCGTCATACGCCTTGAACTTGTGCCTCTCGACCTCCTGCCTGATCCTCTCCGCGACGGCTATCGCGGAATTCCTGTCGGTGTCGGGCAGGGCGAGCACGAACTCCTCGCCGCCGTACCTGCCTATCAGGTCCACCTGGCGGACGAAATCCTTCATTATCTTGGCGATCTCCTTGAGCACTATATCCCCGACGAGATGGCCGTAAGCGTCATTGCACTGCTTGAAATGGTCGAGGTCTATCATGAGGACCGACAGCTTCAGGTTATGCCTCTTCGAGCGCGCGAAATCCTCCGCGTACCTCTCGAGGAAATGCCTCCTTACGTATATGCCGGTCAACCCGTCCGTTATCGCGAGCGATTGTACCCTCTCGTACAGGCTTATCTTCTTGAGCTCGAGCGAGAGCTGTTCCGCGAGGATCGAGAAACTCTCGGCATGCTCCTCGTCTATTCCCTCTATGGTAAGTATGCCTATCGGGATGCCTTCCGAGAGCAGAGGCAGCGCGATAAACGACCTGTCCCCGGCGCCGATATACTCCCTGAACGGGTGGTCGCGGTCTATCGGGGACTTCAGGTATATGACCTCTTTGCGCGACGATATGGATTCCGCCAGTATCTGGTCGAATTTGACCGGCGGCCCGCTGTGCACGCCTGCCGACAACGGCTTCTTCGTTGACGGGTTATGGATCTCGTACGTTATCCGCGCGATCGGGGCCTCCTGGGATTCGTCTATTAGTATGACCTTCGCGGTCACGAACTTCGATATCTTGCTTATGGCCTCCCTGAATATCCTGAGCATCTCGTCCATCTCGAGCGAGGCGCTCATCTTCTTCGTCACTTCGTAGAGGTCGAGGATGTCATGGACCTGGTTCTGCAGGGAGATATTCAGGTCCTTGAGAACCTTCAGCTCGGTCGTGAACTCCTCGTATGACTCCCTCGATTCGTTAAAAATGGAGTTCTTCTTCCTGAAATACTCGTTATACATCCCGTTATAATACGCGGGGACCAGCGGAATAAGGTTTATGAAAAGTATCGACGCGAGGTACGGCAGTTCCGAGCCCTTGTTGAAGAACATGGACACTATCGTGACAACGCTCACCGACCCCGATATGATATATGCGGGAACGAATCCGAACTCGAACGCGACCGGGACTATCGCGATCACGGAAAGGTTCACGTTCAGCAGGAAGAACGACGCCTTTTGGCTGAAGATCAGGCCGTATACCGGGCGGACGAGCGCGAGGAAAAGGAACAGGAAGAATATCCCCTTTCCCGAGAAGAGCCACTTCCTCGCATTGACCTGCCGGGTGGCCTGCATACCGGTGTTCACGCCAGGCATACCTTGTCTCCTCCTCCCGATTTTGCCTGATAGAGGGCGGCGTCCGCGGTCCTTATCAGATCATCCCTTGCCACCGCGTCCTCCGGCAGCGTCGCGCATCCTATCGAAACGGTCACATGCGTCTCCACCTGCCTCAGGATGAACTTCTGCGACCCTATCTTCTTCCTTACGGCCTCTCCGAGGGACTTTGCGCCCTTCTTGTCCTTGCCGAAGAGTATTATGACGAACTCCTCGCCGCCGTATCTTGCCGCGAGGTCGCCGAGCTCTATCGATGATTTCATGATGTCGCCTATCGACTTCAGCACTATATCGCCCGCCGTATGCCCGTATTTGTCGTTATACGACTTGAAGCCGTCTATATCTATCATCAACAGCGAGAGCGGCTGCCTGAGCCTTGTTGCCTTAAGGATGTCCTCTTCGAGCCTCTCCTTGAAATAGCGCTGGCAATAAAGGCCGGTAAGCCCGTCGCTGATCGCGAGCTCTTCTATGCGGCGGTAGAGTTTCGCGTTCTCGAGCGCGATAGCGGCGAGGTCGGAGAGCGTGGTCAGAAGCCTAAGGTCGTCCGAAACATAAGCCTCGGCCTCCCTCGACTCGACCCTCAGTATGCCTATTACTTTCTTCTGCGATATGAGCGGCGCCGCGATCACCGATTTGAACTCTCTTCTGAACTCCTCCGGGACGAGGTCGAGGTTGAACCTGAAATCCTTGTCGGTATCGGAGACGAGCAGCGGCTGCCTCTGTTTCAGCACCCACATGTCGAAGATGTCGCCTTTCTTGGACTTTATCGAGAGCGCGCCCCCCTTGCTCCGCGCGGCCTTCAGCGCCAGTTCGTGCGCGTCCTCGTCGACGAGATAGAGTATGCAGGCGTCGGCCTTCTCGACCAGGTCCGATACGTTCTCGATCACGATATCGATAACCCCTTCGAGCGCGAGCGTGGTGCTGAGTTTGCTGGTCAGGTCCTTGAGCGTCGCGTACCTGATCACTTTCTCTTTCAGCGCGTTATTCGTCCCCTGCATATACGAATATTCCGCCTGCAGCGCGTTGCGCTCTTCCTCGAGCGTGCCTATCTGCCTGTCTATCGACATGATATAGGAGACCATGCTGTTCTTAAATATCGTCACGAACACGCCGAGCGCGACGAATACGAGTATCTGGATATTGAGCCACCTCGCGCTGGTGACGATCGTGACGAAAAGGGTGAGAACCGAAGAGAGGGCGACATAGGTCCAAAGCCCCCATTCGCCGAAGGCGAACCACGCGGTAAGTATCAGGAAGTTTGTCAATATGAGCAGGGACCCCACGACACCGTATATCCAGTATTCTATGGGGTATTGATGGCAGGCTGAGACGATAAGTGAAGACGTGACGAGAAAACCTGCTATCGCAAGTATCCTTGAAACGAGTTTCAATTTTTTCAAACTAGGCTATCGCTTTCTCGGTGTCCTTATCAAAGAAATGTACCTTGCCCATGTCGAATACGAGATCTATATCGTGGTTGACCTCCGGCTTATCGTGGCCACCGACGCGCGCTGTGAAGGACTGTTTCGGGGTCGCCATATGCAGGTAGACTTCCGAGCCCATCGGTTCGACGACATCGACCCTCGCCGTTACCGTGTTCTCCGGCGCCGCTTCCTGGACGAACAGCTTGTCGTAAATGTCCTCGGGGCGTATCCCGAATACTATCTCCTTGCCTTCGTAGCCCGATATTTTCGGCACCATATCGTCTACCACCCTTATCTTGAAGGTCCCCTCGTCGAAATGGAATTTCCCGTCCGTCTTGACGATCCTTCCGTTCAGGAAGTTCATCGGCGGGCTGCCTATGAACCCCGCTACGAACTTGTTTACCGGCTTGTCATAGAGGGATATCGGGTCCGCGACCTGGTGCACGACGCCGTCTTTCATGACGACGATGCGGTTGCCCAGCGTCATGGCCTCGGTCTGGTCGTGCGTAACGTAGATCATCGTCGACTGCAGGCGCGTGTGCAGCTTGTTTATGTCGGTCCTCATCTGCACGCGCATCTTCGCGTCGAGGTTCGAGAGCGGCTCATCGAACAGGAAGACGAGCGGCTTCCTTACTATTGCGCGCCCTACGGCGACCCTCTGCCTCTCGCCGCCGGAGAGCTCCTTCGGCCTCCTGTTGAGGTATTTTGCTATACCGAGGGTCTGGGCGGCTTCCTTGACGCGCTGGTCTATCTCCGCCTTCGAATACTTGCGAAGGCGCAACCCGAACGCCATATTCTCATAGACCGTCATATGCGGGTAAAGGGCGTAGTTCTGGAAGACCATCGCGATATCGCGGTCCTTGGCGGGGACGTCGTTTACGAGCTTGTCGCCGATGTATATCTCGCCCTCGGAGATCTCCTCGAGGCCGGCGATCATCCTCAATGTCGTCGACTTTCCGCAGCCGGAGGGGCCGACGAATACAACAAATTCCTTGTTCTCTATGCCGAGCGTTACGTCGGAGACCGCCCTTACGTTGCCGGAATAGACCTTAGAGACATGTCTGAGACTTACCTGAGCCATTTGAACCTCCTTGAAGTAAGTATATTTAAGTCAATGATACTACATAAGTTAAATTAGGTCAAGTACTCTATTATCTGGGCGATACCGGGCCTAAGTGTCTTGCGGTGCATTATCATGTCGAGCAGGCCGTGCTCGAGCAGGAACTCCGAGCGCTGGAAACCCGGAGGGAGCTTCTGCCTTATCGTCTGTTCGATCACCCTCGGGCCCGTAAAACCTATCAGGGCCTTCGGCTCGGCGATTATCACGTCCCCGAGCGACGCGAAGCTTGCCATGATGCCGGCCATTGTCGGGTTGGTCAGCACGGAGATATACGGCACTCCGGCCTCGTGAAGTTTCGCTATAGCGGCCGAGGTCTTCGCCATCTGCATCAGCGAGAAGAGCCCTTCATACATCCTCGCGCCTCCTCCGGAACCCGACACTATGACAAGCGGCAGCCGGAGGTTGGTCGCGAGCTCCGTCGCGCGGGCTATCTTCTCGCCCACGACGGACCCCATGGACCCCATTATGAAACGCGAATCCGTTACGACCAGTATGACCCTCTTGCCTTCGATCGAGCCCCTGCCGCTTATGCAGGCCTCCGTAAGGCCCGTGGCGAGCTGGTCCTCCTTCAGTTTATCTTCGTATGAGCGCGGGCCCTTGAAGAGGAGCGGGTCCATCGGGCTTAACGCGGGATCGCGCTCCTCGAAGCTGCCTTCGTCCATAAGCATCTCGATCCTCTCGTGGGCGGTAAGCACGAAATGGTAATCGCATTTCGGGCAGACCTTCATGTTCTCCTCGAGCGCCTTGTTGTAGATGATATCCCCGCAGTCCTCGCATTTTGTCCAGAGGCCTTCGGGTATGTCTTTCTTCTTAGCGACCTTGACTATTGTGTATTTAGGTTTTCCGAACATGTTACTCCAGTTTGTTGATGACGAGGCCCGACGGCGGCTTCGGGAAGAAATATGTCGTCTTATGGGGCATGCGCTCGCGGCACCTGACTATGTTATAGATATCCTTCAACGACGGCGGGTTCAGGAAGAACGATATCCTCTTGCCCCTGCCGGACGCCCATTTGAACGCCACTTCCGGGTCCCTTGTGAACGTTATCGCCTTCTCCGCATCTTCTCCCTTGAGCCCCAGTGCCTTGTCGAAGACGAGATTGTGCAATATGACCACATCAAGATTCCTCCAGTAGGAGGAGTTCTCGGACTTAATAAGTGAGCTCGCGTCCGCCTTTTTAAGCTTAAGGCAAAGATAGTCCTTACCCCCGAGGTATACGCCTATGACATGTCCGCCGCAGCGCTTCATGCATGCGAGCATCCCTTTCCTGCCTTCGGTTCTTATGATATCAAAATATTCTTTTAATCCGGCGGAATTCTTCAGGAATTCCTTGGCGGATACGCCTTCAAGCATGCGGTGGGTCGGAAGTATCGCGAGCCCTTTCGGGTCGGATGTCGCAAAATACATCATCACGTAATCGCGGGGCCGCAGGCCCCCTGCCCTCCCGGGTTTTGCCTTGCTCAGGGCGCGGAATTCCAGCGCTACTTCATAGCGGTGGTGGCCGTCCGCTATAAGGGCCTTCTTCCCCGCCATAAGCCCTTCGAGCTTCTTGATGAGCGCCGGATCCGTCATTCGCCAGATCCTGTTCCTCGTCCCCTCGAACGCTACGTCTATCGCAGGCCTCCGGCCTTTCGAGGCCCGCTTAAGCATATCCATTATCCTGTTGTTGTCGTCGAAGACTATCGAGAATACCGGGCTCAGGTTCGCGCCGGTCTCCTTCATGAGGTTGAGCCTGTCGAGCTTAGGCCCTTTGAACGTGCGCTCGTGCGGAAGGAATCCTTTCGTGCGGTCCTCCTCGAGCTTTGCCAGCGAGATGAAGCCGAGCCGCGCCTTTTTCTTCCCGCCGATCGTATACTCCTGGCTGTATACGTATATCGACGGTTCGCGGTCCCTCGCGAGCACGCCCCTGCTTATCCATTCCTCGAGCGCCCTCGCGGCCCTCGTATACCTGTTGTCATACCTGCCGTCATCCGCGTATTTCTTGCCGAGGTCCAGGCGGATGAAATTTTCCGGGTGCGCGCGGTAATACGCTTCCTGCTGTTTTGGGTTTATGACGTCGTAAGGCGGGGTGATGACTTTCGAGAGCTTTCCTGTCACGCGGGTATCGTACCTGTAACCGTTGAACGGTTTGATTATCGTCATTTTTTAATCAGGCCTATTATAAGCGCTCCGAGGGAATCAAAAAATAAGTCGATGATGCTGCTGACCCGGCCGGGGACGAACATCTGGTGTATCTCGTCCGAGGCGCCGTACAGAACTGTGCAGGATACCGCGATGATGAACATCTTCCTGCGCGGCATCTCCGGGAAACTCTTTTTCAGGGCCCGTATAAGCAGGAAACAAAGCCCGCCGAACTCTACCGCATGCAGGAACCTGTCCAACTGCGGGACATTCGTCTCCGGGAGCGGTTTTTCCATTGCGGAACCGATAAAGATTATAACACAATATGCTATGACTGGGAACCAAAAAAACAGGAACCTGGGGAACCTGCCTTTGCGGGATGCGTTCACCTGAAGAAACTCTTTATCTTCTTTATGAACGAGGCGGCTTTGGGGAATGTCTCTTCTCCCGAGGCCTTGGCGAACTCCCTGAGGATGCGTTTCTGGGCTTCGTTGACCGCCGTCGGCGTCTCGACTATCACGCGGACATGCTCATCTCCGCGGACGCCTGAACGGACATCCGCTATCCCCTCGCCCCTGAGGCGGAATATCTTCCCGCTCTGGGTCCCGGGGGGGACCTTCATCTTTACCCGGCTCTTGAGCGTCGGGACCTCGACCTCGGTGCCGAGCGCCGCGTCCACCATCGAGATCGGCACTTCGCATAATATGTCGCTTCCGTGGCGCTCGAATATCTCGTGCGGCCTCACGTAAACGAGGACGTATAGGTCGCCGCGCTGGCCCCCGCGCTGGCCCGCTTCGCCTTCGCCCGCGACGCGCAGCCGCATGCCGCTCTCAATGCCGGCGGGTATCTTGACCGTTATCTTCCTGTCTACGACCGTCCTGCCGGCGCCCCTGCATTTAGGGCACGGCTTCGTTATGATGCTTCCTTCCCCGCCGCACTTGTCGCAGGGGTGGGAAAATAACATGAATCCCTGCGAGGACTGGATCTGCCCCCTGCCTCCGCACTTCGAGCACGTCTGGCGGGACGACCCGGGCGCCGTGCCTTCGCCCTTGCATGCCTGGCACATCTCATGGCGCGGCACCACGAACTCTTTAGACGTGCCGAACGCCGCTTCTATAAAACTTATCTCAAGGTCGAACTGCAGGTCCGACCCGCGGCGCCTGCCCGTCGTGCCTGCCCTTCGCCCTCCGAATATCCCGTGGCCGCCGCCGAATATGCCGCCAAGTATATCTTCGAGGTCGATGCCCCCCATCCCGAGGTCTTCGAATATGCTCGAGAAGTCCGCGCCGCGGTAGATATCCTCGCGCGTGTAGCGCGAATCTATGCCCTCATGGCCGAACTGGTCGTACTGCGCCCTCTTTTGCGGGTCCGATAAAACAGCGTAGGCCTCGGAAAGTTCCTTGAACTTCTCTTCCGCGGCCTTCTTGTCTGCAGGATTCCTGTCCGGATGATATTTGAGCGCCAGCTTTCGGTAGGCGCTCTTTATCTCATCCGCCCCGGCGTTCTTCTGCACGCCGAGTATCTCATAATAATCCCTCTTCTCCGCCATATCTTAATGCATTGCCGTCTTATTTACTCCCACCCTAGTGGGTTCTTATCCACAACCGCTTTAAAATATTCGCCTGTGGATAACACCCGGCTAGGGTGGGTAAAAATAGGACGGCTACGCCTTTATCTTTTCTTCTTGTCCTCATCGTCCGCGCGGAATTCGGCGTCGATGATATCATCCTTTTTGGGGCCGCCCTCAGGCCCCGCTTCTCCCTGCGGCTGTTCTGGGCCTGCCTGCGGGCCCGCACCCGGACCTGTTTGGCCCGCGGCTCCCTCAGCGCCCCCCTGGCTCCCTTGGGAGTTCTGCGCACTCGCCTTGTATATCTCCTCGGCGAGTTTATATGACGCCTGCTGCAGCGACTCCATCGACTTCTTGATGCGGTCGACGTTCTTGTCCTTTATAGCCTGCTTAAGGTCATTCAGGCCGGTCTCGATATTCGCCCTGTCCTGCTGGCTGACCTTGTCGCCGTAATCCTTCAGCGACTTCTCGGTCGTGTAGACAAGGCTATCGGCCTGGTTTACGACCTCAACCTCTTCCTTCTTCTTCGTATCCTCGGAAGCGAACTTTTCGGCTTCCTTGACCATGCGGTCGATCTCTTCCTTCGAGAGTTTCTTCGGAGCCGTTATCTTTATCGACTGCTCCTTGCCCGTGCCTATGTCCTTCGCGTTGACATGGACAATGCCGTTCGCGTCGATATCGAACGTAACCTCTATCTTAGGCATGCCTCTCGGCGCCGGCGGGATACCCACGAGGTCGAACCGCCCAAGCTCCACATTATCGTTCGCCATCGGGCGCTCGCCCTGCAGGACTCGCACCGTGACCGCCGGCTGGTTGTCCGCGGCCGTCGAGAACGTCTGGCTCTGCCTCGTCGGTATCGTCGTGTTCCTCTCTATCAATTTAGTGAAGACACCGCCCAATGTCTCGATACCCAGCGAAAGCGGGGTTACATCAAGCAGCTGTATGTCGTTTATCTCGCCCTTCAACGCGGCCGCCTGTATTGCGGCGCCCAAGGCGACGCATTCCATCGGGTCCACGCCGCGCTCGATCTTCTTGCCGACATAATCCTCTACGAACTTCTGGATTATCGGCATGCGCGTCGGCCCTCCGACGAGTATTACCCTCGAGATGTCGCTCATCGTCAGCTTCGCGTCCTTGACGGCGTTCTCCATCGGGGCGCGGCAGCGGTTGACTATCGGCGACACGAGGTCGTCGAGCTTCGCGCGGGTTATCGTATGCGTGAAATGCTTCGGCCCGCCCGCGTCGGCCGTGATGAATGGCAGGTTGATGTCGGTCTGCAGCGTGCTCGAGAGCTCGACCTTCGCCTTCTCGGCCGCCTCACGCAATCTCTGCACCGCCATCTTGTCGTTCTTGAGGTCGATACCGGTCTCGCGCTTGAATTCGCCGACCAGGTACTCTATCAACGCATTATCCATATCGGTGCCGCCGAGCTGGGTGTCACCGTTCGTGGACAACACCTCGAAACCGCTCGCCTTCTGCTCTTTGTCGTACCACATCTCCATGATGGTGACGTCGAGCGTGCCGCCGCCGAGGTCGAAGACCATTATCTTCATCTCTTTCTCGGCTTTGTCGATGCCGTAAGCGAGGCATGCCGCTGTCGGCTCGTTGATTATGCGCAGAACTTTCAATCCCGCGATCTCGCCGGCATCTTTCGTCGCCTGGCGCTGGTTATCGTTGAAATAAGCGGGGCATGTTATTACCGCCTCATTTACTGTGTCGCCGAGGTATGCTTCCGCGTCCTGCTTTATCTTCTGCAGTATGAACGCCGATATCTGCTGCGGCGTATAATCCTTGCCGTATACGCCGAACTTGAAGTCGGTGCCCATCTTCCTCTTCGCGGCCTGTATCGTCCCTTCAGGGTTGATAGCTGCCTGCCTGCGCGCGGGTTCTCCGACGAGGCGCTGTCCGTCCTTCGTGAAAGCCACATAAGACGGGAACGCCTTTCCGCTCGCGACTCCCGCGCCTTCCGCGGACGGTATTATAGTCGGGCGGTCGCCTTCCATTGCCGCCGCAGCAGAGTTTGATGTACCCAGGTCGATTCCTATCGCTCTTGCCATTTCATTTTTCCTCCTCTGATTTTTCTTCTTTAGCTTCTTCTTTAGTTTCTTCTTCCTTCTTATTCGAGACCTTTACTGCAGCCGGCCTCAAAACCTTTCCGTTAAGTTCATATCCTTTCCTGAGGACCTCGAGCACCGTATTCTCGGGATGGACCACGTCCTCGGCGTGTTCGACCGCCTCGTGCCTCTCCGGGTCGAACGGCTGTCCCGCGGGGTCGATCACCTTAAGCCCGCTCTCCTTAAGTATATCCTCGAAGTCGCGCCTTACCATCTCGATTCCCTGCAGGAGCACTTTTGTGTCGTTCGTATTTTTCGCCGAGTCGATCGCGCGCTCGAAATCGTCCATTACCCTCAACAGTTCCGTGATCATGCCCTCATTCGCGAACTTCTGGAAATCCAGCTTCTCCTTGTCCTGCCTCTTCTTCCTGTTCTCGAAATCCGCCTGCATGCGCAGCATCTTCTCGGCGCATTCTTCCGCCTTAGCCGCGCTCTCCTTCAGCGCTGACAATTCTTCTTCGTTGATCTTCACCTTCTTTTGTCCGTCCATTGTTATTCGCTTAACCTGGTAAGGAGCCTGCTGAACGCGTTGCCTACGTATTCGACCGCGGGGACGGCCCTCGTATAGTCCATCCTTGTCGGCCCTATCACTCCTATGCTGCCGACGTTCCTGTTGCCTATCCTGTAATTCGATATAACTATGCTGCATTCCCTTATGTCATCATAGGGGTTTTCTGAACCTATATGTATCCTCGCGTTCTGCTCGTTCATGTCCTGGTCCATTATATCGAGTATCTCTTCCTCTTCCTCGAGGATCTTCAGCAGCCGCTTTACCTTATCCGAGTTCCTGAACTCCGGCTGCTCCATTATATGGTGCGCGCCGTCGAGCAGGATCCTCTCGCCGCTGTCCTCGAGTATATGCGACATATTGAGCAGTTCGGTCGCCTCCTTGAACAGGTGGTGGAACGGGTCGTTCTCCCCTATGACCCTCCTGAGCAGGTGGTCCGCGATCTCGTTGAGCTGCAGTCCGTCGAGTTCGTCGTTCAGGAACTTCGACACCTTCGAGAGTTCCGACTCCTCAAGCATACCCTGTATCTCGAATATAGAGTGCTTAACGAGGCCTTGCGCCGTGAAGAGCAGCGCGTATACCTTCGTTCTCGTTGCGGGGATAAGCTCTATCCTCTTGAATGTCCTTCGCTTCGCCCGCGGGAAGCTGACCATCGACGTCTGCCCGGTCAGGCCCGATACTATGCGCGAGGCCCTCTTGATCAGGTCCTCGAGCTCATCCGCCTCCTGGCTCAGTGCGCCCTCGACGAACTCCTTCTCATCCTGCGTCAGCTGCTTCGGCTCCATTATCGAATCGACGAAATACCGGTATCCCCTGTCCGTCGGTATCCGTCCGGCCGATGTGTGCGGATGCATTATATAGCCGACCTCTTCCAGCTCGGACATTATATTCCTGATGGTCGCCGGGCTAAGCCGCTCCCTGAGCTTCTTGGAGACGGCAAGCGATCCGACCGGGGCGGCGGTCGATACGTACGAATCGACTACCACCTCGAGGATGTTGTTTCTCCTTGAAATATAATCGGTTACAACCATTTGGCTTTCCCCATTAGCACTCATATTGCCTGAGTGCTAACTAGAGTTTATCACAAAAGCCCTTTTTGTCAAGTAAATTTTTTAGCCGGATCGGCATATCCGCCTCCAGGCAGACGTAATCCCCCCTGAAGTCCCGGCTTATTATGCTGGATTCCTTGTAGATCTGGTTCAGGAGCTTTCCTTCCGACTGCGGGATAGATGCCTTGACGTAGACGAGCGAGGCGAAAAGTATCATCGAAATACGCCGGACGATCTCTTCGAGGTTCTCCTTCTTCAGGGCCGAGATGGCTATTGAATTGTCAAACTCGCGCAGCAGCCTCGAGATGACGGCCTTATCCTCGACCTTATCCGACTTGTTCAACACGGTTATTATCGTCTTATCGTGTATATTAAGCTCTTCGAGCACCTCGTATACCGCCTGGCTGAGCTCATGGAC
>JAGONY010000071.1 GCA_017992785.1 Candidatus Omnitrophota bacterium
CTCGGGACCTCGTTTCTTTTTATAGCTTCAAGCGCTATCCTCAGCATGGCATCATCCCCGCAGAGCAATGCCGTAAAGGTGTATTACGGAGGCATGCTCGGGCTCTTCTTTTCGGATTTCTTCGTAAAATACCTCGGAAACGTCGGCGCATGGGTAATGGTCATAGTCCTCGGCGCGCTCTCGATCCTGCTTGCGACGGAATTCCTGATCCTTCCGGTATTGATATCGTTATTCCATGCGGCAGCTGAGCTCTTCGGCGCGATATTCAACAGGCCGAGACAGAAGCAGGAGAAGGCGAGGCCGAGAGAACAGCCGTCCAGGGAACCGTCGCTTAAGAAGGCGTTCGAGCAGATCAAGGCGGAGGTGTCGAAGAACCAGGAACAGAAGAAGAAGCAGGCGGCCGATGAACCGAGGCCCGCGACGATAGTCGATATAAAGAAGGTCATAAAGGCCGATGAGCCGAAGCCGTATCCGGTGAAGGTCATTAAGAAGTCGGTGGGTGATTACAAGCTGCCGGACATGAGCCTGCTGGATTCGCCGCCCCCGATGGAAGAGCGCAAGATCAGCGACGACCTCGACGCGAGCGCTAAGATACTCGAAGAGACGCTCCGCGATTTCGGAATAGAGGTAAAGGTCACGGCGGTCGAACGCGGACCCGTGATAACAAGATATGAGCTTGAGCCCGCGCCGGGAGTAAAAGTGACGAAGATAACGAGCCTCTCCGATGATATTGCGCTCGCGATGAAGGCCCAAAGCGTCAGGATAGTCGCGCCTATACCCGGGAAAGCGAGGGTCGGCGTTGAAGTCCCGAACTCATCGAGCGCGCTCGTATACCTCAAGGAGATATTGCAGTCATCCGAGTTCCAGAACGCGAAGTCGAAGCTTACGCTGGCGCTCGGTAAGGATATAGCGGGGGTCCCGGTGATCGCCGACCTCAGCACAATGCCCCATATGCTCATTGCCGGGACTACCGGCGCCGGAAAGACCGTCTGTGTTAACGCGATAATAAGTTCTATGCTCTTTAACGCCTCGCCCGACGAGGTCAAGTTCCTTATGGTCGACCCGAAGATGGTCGAGCTCGCTATGTTCAACGGCCTGCCGCACCTGTTATGCCCCGTGGTTACGGACCATAAGAAGGTATCGGGCGCGCTGAACTGGGTAGTCAACGAGATGGAATCGCGTTACAGGCTTTTCGCGCGGCTTGCCGTAAGGAATATCGAGTATTTCCACGAGAAGAAGAATAAGGGCGATTTCAAGGACCAGGAGGACGTCCCGGAGGTCCTGCCGTATATAGTCGTCATCATTGACGAGCTTGCGGACCTTATGATAGTCGCCGCGCAGGAGGTCGAGAACGCGATAACAAGGCTCTCGCAGCTGTCGAGGGCGGTAGGTATACATATAATTCTCGCTACGCAAAGGCCGTCCGTAGATGTCGTTACCGGCGTCATAAAGGCGAATTTTCCAGCGAGGATCTCTTTCAAGGTCGCCTCTAAGGTCGACTCCAGGACCGTCCTCGACATGAACGGCGCGGATAAGCTGCTCGGCAAGGGCGATATGCTCTTCATGAAGCCCGGGGACGCAAAACCGACCCGCGCGCAGGCCTGCCTCGTGAAGGACTCTGAAATAGAGAGGGTCATCAAGTTCATAAAGGAGCAGAGGTCCGCCGAATATGACGAGGAGATACTTAAAGAACAGGAAAAGAAGGGCCACGGCGGCAAGACCTACGAGAAGGACGATATGTACGAGGAGGCCGTAAAAATGGTCCTCGACACGAAGCAGGCCTCGGTATCTATGCTGCAGAGGAGGCTGGGCCTCGGATATACGCGTTCCGCGCGGCTTGTCGACACGATGGAAGCGGAAGGCATTGTCGGGCCCTATAACGGCTCGAAACCGAGGGAGATACTAATAGATAATTTGGAGGCTGTAAAAGCCAAATGGAATCAATCGGTTCGAGATTAAGGTCGGCGCGCGAATCGAAGGGCATATCGCTTGAGCAGGCACAGAAGGACACGCGCATAAGCTCGCGGATACTTTCGGCGCTTGAGTCGGACAAGATCAGCCAGATAGTCTCAGGCCCTATTTACGTGAAGAGTTTCATAAAAAAATACGCGAACTATCTCGGCCTCGACGGGAATGAAATGGCGGAAAGCTTCTCAGGCCATAAACCAGAATTCAGGGAGCAGATATCGGTGCTGGCGAACGATGCCTCCGGCGGCAGCGCCGGAGGATTCCCGTTTAAAAAAATCATCATTGCAGCAGTGGCTGTTGTCGTATTGATCGCAGGCGTAAAACTTGTCTCGTTCGGTATCTCCAAGACAGCCGCATTCTTTAAGTCAAGGCCGAAAGCCGAAAAAAAGGCAGAGCCCGTTAAAGCCAAACCGGCGCCAAAACCGGCGGTAAAAGCCGTTAAAGAACCTGCCGCTGCGCAGATACCTAAAGGCGAGAAGTTGGTCCTCTCGGTAAGATCGAAGGCCGACGCATACCTGAAGGTCAGGTCCGACGGGATGGTCATCTTTGACGGCACGCTAAAGAAGGGGTCCGAAGAGAGGTGGGAAGCGAAGAATTCCTTCGAAATATCCACAAGTAAAGCGGAAGCGTTGTCGATAGGCCTCAACGGCGCAGACATCGGTGCGCTCGGCAAGGTCGCGGTCAAGGGCCTTAAACTACCCAAATAACACAATCCTAAATGACTATAAAAATTGAACTTATCTCGG
>JAGONY010000026.1 GCA_017992785.1 Candidatus Omnitrophota bacterium
CGTGCATCTCGTCGCTCCTCGTTATCTCGTACTTCTTCGCGGTGCAGGGCATAACCGAGACCATGACTATCTTGGACGGGTCGATATTGATCTTTTGCGCGTAATATGTCTTCGAGAGAACGCCGAGTATCTCATGCGGCGACTTGCACGAGGAGAAGTGCTCGATCATGTCGGTATGGAACTTCTCCATGAAGTCCACCCACGACGGGCAGCAGGTCGTGATGAGCGGCAGCGGCTTCGTGCCCTTCACAAGGCGCTGCTCGAACTCGCTCGCCTCCTCCATTATAGTGACATCCGCGGCGAAGTTCGTGTCGAAGACGGCCTTGAAACCCAATCTCCTCAGCAGCGCGTAGAGCTTGCCGGTGAAGTTCTTTCCGGGATAACCGAACGCCTCTCCGATGGACGCCCTTACTGCCGGCGCTATCTGGACGACGCAGTGCTTATCCGGGTCCTGCAGCGCCTTCCAGACCTTAGGCGTGTCGTAATACTCGAGTATCGCGCCCGTCGGGCAGTGCGCGGAGCACTGTCCGCACTTGATGCAAGGCGATTCGGATAACTGTATGTCTCCCGCCGGCGAGAACCTCGTCTTGATGCCCCTCTGCAGGAAAGACAGCGCCCAGACGTCCTGCATATCCTGGCAGACGTAGATGCACCTGCCGCAGAGTATGCACTTCTCCGGCTCGAGCACCACGGCTTTCGTCGAGTCGTCCTTAGGGAGGTCCCTCTTTATCTTCGGGAAATATTCCTCGGATATGCCGAAATCCGCCACGAGTTTCTGCAGTTCGCAGTTGTTGTTGCGGCCGCAGATGAGGCAGTCGTTCGGGTGGTTCGAAAGTATCAGTTCGAGCACGCTCCTGCGGATCGCGACTATCTCGGGATCGTGCGTCGTTATCTCCATGTTCTCCTCGAGCGGCGTGCAGCATGCCCTGAGCATCTTGTTCGAGCCCTTGACCCTGACGATGCATATGCCGCAGCTCGCCGACGGCGGAAGGTCCGGATGCTTGCAGAGGGTCGGTATCTTTATCTGGACGCTCTTTGCCGCCTCGAGTATAGTCGTCCCCTCGGGGACCCTTAACAGTATGTCGTTTATCTTCGCCTGTATGGATTTTGCCATTTTCTATTCCTTACCTACCGCCTTGAACTTGCAGACCTCGAAACATCTGCCGCAGCGGACGCATTTGTTCATGTCTATGGTGTAGCCGTCATCCTTGTTGCCCGTTATCGCCTTCGCCTCGCAGTTCATGAAGCAGAGGCCGCACTTCTTGCATTTCTCCGTGATGATCTTGTAGCTCAGCAGGTTGCGGCACTTCTTCGAGGGGCACTT
This sequence comes from Candidatus Omnitrophota bacterium, assembly GCA_017992785.1. Taxonomy (GTDB): domain Bacteria; phylum Omnitrophota; class Gorgyraeia; order Pluralincolimonadales; family Pluralincolimonadaceae; genus UBA6215. The sequence continues at coordinate 1,325 of JAGONY010000026.1, forward strand.
CTTCTGGAGGATATGCACCTTGTACTCGTCTTCATAATACCTTAATGTCGAGACGACCGGGTTCGGCGCAGTCTGCCCGAGCCCGCAAAGCGCGGCCCTCTGCATCGACTGCGCTATCCTCCTTAAATTATCGAGGTCCCCTATCTCTCCGCGGCCCTCGGATATCTTGCCGAGGAAACCGAGCATCTGCGCGGTGCCGATCCTGCACGGCGAGCACTTTCCGCACGATTCGTCGAAGCAGAACCTCTGGTAAAAACGCGCGATATCGACCATGCAGTCGTCCTCGTCCATGACTATCATGCCGCCCGAGCCCATTATCGAACCGAGCTTCTGTAAATTCTCGTAATCGACCGGGGTATCGAGGAAATCCTTCGGTATGACGCCGCCGGAAGGGCCTCCCGTCTGGATCGCTTTTATATTCTTGTTGTTGTGCACTCCTCCGCCTATATCGAATACGATCTCTCGTATCGTCGTGCCCATGGGCACCTCGACGAGGCCGGAATTCTTTACCTTGCCGGTAAGCGCGAATACCTTCGTGCCCTTGGAGGTCTGCGTGCCGACCTTTGCGAAGTTGTCTCCGCCCCTGTTTATCACATACGGGACATTCGCGAGCGTCTCGACGTTATTTATTACTGTCGGCCTGTCCCAGAGGCCTTTGACCGAAGGATAAGGCGGGCGCGGATGCGGAGTGCCTCTCCTTCCTTCTATCGAGGCGATAAGCGCTGTCTCTTCGCCGCATACGAACGCTCCGGCGCCGAGGCGTATCTCGAGGTCGAAGTTGAAACCGCTGCCGAGTATGTCCTTGCCGAGAAGTCCGTTGGCGTAGCACTGGTCTATCGCCTTCTGTATCCTCTCTACCGCGAGCGGGTACTCCGCCCTGATGTAAAAATATCCTATCGAAGCGCCGACGGAGAAGCCGGCTATCATTATCCCCTCGACCACCGAGTGCGGGTCGCCCTCGAGGATGCTCCTGTCCATGTATGCGCCTGGGTCGCCCTCGTCGCCGTTGCAGATGACATACTTCTGGCCGGCCGGCATCTGTTTCGCGAAATTCCATTTCATCCAGGTCGGATAACCGGCGCCTCCCCTTCCGCGGAGGCCGCTCTTTTTCATCTCTTCTATAACTTTATCCTGCGTCTTAAGCTCGAGGAGGGCCTTCTTCAGCGCCTGGTAGCCCTCATTTGCCATATATTCCTCAATGCTCTCGGGGTCTATGACGCCGCAGTTGCGCAGGACTATCCTGAGCTGTTTCGGCTCCTTGCGCGAGGTAAGCTCCTTGACGGCCGTCCCCTGTTTTACCGCGTCGAGTATGCGACCGATGTCTTCGTCCTTCACGCCGTAGTAGGTGGTATCGGGCAGGACCTTCACGACGACTCCCTGGCCGTACGCGCCTATGTCCGCGACGCGCACCGCCTGGACCGAATCCTGCATCCCGCGGTCCCTGAGGCCGTTGAGCAGCAACGCGTGGACATCCTTCGTCCTGTCGGATGTAAAATCGGTATCTCTTACATATATGATCTTTTTGTCCATTATTTCTTTACCTGTATGTCGTAGATATGATCGTTGACCAGTCGATGGCTGTGGATATGCTCTTCGAGGATCTGCACCGCGACCTCGCCGTTCACCTTACCGTACGTGACCTGCGGCATCCCCTCGACGTTGACCTCAACGAGCGGCTCGACGGAGCACATCCCGACGCAGCCGCATTTCTTGACGATGACGTTGATATTGCGCTTCTTCGCTTCCTCGGTAAGGACATCGAACACCTTGTCGGCCCCGGCGGCAATGCCGCAGCTCGACATCCCGACCTTTATCCAGTTCTTATCCTCCGGCTTCTTCTGCTTCGCTATGTTCTCGAGGGATTCCCTCGTTATCTTGCTCATTTGGCGACCTGCTCCTCTTCATACTCGGCAATTATGTCCGCGACGCGGTCTTTCCTGACCTTGCTGTAAACTTTCTCGTCGATCTTCATTACGGGCGCGAGTCCGCAGCAACCGAGGCACCTAACGACCTCAAGCTGGAAAAGCCCGTCCTTGCTCGTCTCGCCCTCACGCACCCCGAGTATATCGCGCAATTCGTGCAGCAGGTCCGAGGCGCCCTTGAGGTAGCAGGCGGTACCCATGCAGACCTGCACCATGTGCTTTCCGGGCTGCTGGAGCTTGAAGAAGTGGTAGAAGGTAATGACCTCATATATCCTCGCGAGCGGCACGTCCATGTATTTCGAGAGCTGGAGCGACGTCGCACGCGGCACGTACCCGTAAAGGTTCTGGATATCGTGCAGGATCATTATGAGGCTGCCCTTCTTGCCCTCCCATTTTTTGACGATATTCTTGATATCGTCGGATAATTTTTCTTCTTGCATGTTAATTCCTTCTCCGAAGTTTGATTTTCCACAGGTATTCGGTGGGGTAGAATAGACTTAATATATCATACACGCAGCGCAATGTCAAGCGTCAGCGGGCTAGATCCCCGTATTTCTCTTTTATTATGCGCAGCATGTGGCGGGCAGAGCGCATGTAAAACTTGTAATTACCGTCGGTGATATTCGGGCTCTTCTTGCAGTCGAGCACCTTATTGAAATACTCTTTTGCTGAAGCGATATCCCCTTCCGTCCTCTTGATGTCCCCGAGGTCGAAATAAGCGGTCACGTTATCGGGGTCGTATTTTATGGCGATCTTGTATTCCGCGACGGCCTTCTCCCTTTCGCCGAGGATATCGTAGCAGTACGCGAGCCAGTTACGCGAGTCGACGTCCTTCGCGTTGAAGAAAAGCGCCTTTCTGTATGTCCTTGCCGCGTCCTTTACCATGGTCGCGCTCATGTAATCCCCGGCGCGCCTGTAAAGTAGGTAAGAGACCTGCGGCCTGAGCCCGATGAATACGGCCGCTATGAATGCCGCGGTTATCAGGTAATTCCTTATCTTCCCTGCCCCTGTCATTTTCACCCCAGTATGAATATTAATATGCCCAGCGTTATCAGGATATTCCCGCCGATGACCGGCGCGACCCTCTCGATAACCTCCACCTTCGGGTGCATATACTTGACTATGCCGCTGAATACCCCCGCCATGATTATCGGAAGGCTCTGCCCGAGCGCGTACGTAAAGAACAGCATGACGGCATAAAAGAGATCTTCCTTTATGATGCCGAGGCTCGCGATGACCACGAGAAAAGGCCCGCAGACCGGGCATGTAGGCGCCTCGAAAAGGACAAATATGAGGCCAAACACGAACGCCCCGGCGACGCCGCCGTGCTTTACGCTGAAAGCCCTTGCCGCGAACGCCTCAAGCGGCTTTATCCTGATAAGGCCCGCCATCTGGACCCCGATAAAAAGCACCGCGAAACCGGCGAAATAATAAAAATACCTGCTGAGGCCCATCATCCTGCTTCCGAGCGTCGCTATCATCCCGAGCAGCACGCCGAGCAAGGTATAGCTAAGTACCAGCGCGGCGACGAAAGACATCGTGACCAGGAAGGCCTTCTTTTTGGAGTTCGCCGCGCCGCCTATGAGGCCTATGACGACCGGTATCCTTATTATAGTGCAGGAAGCGAGACTAAGTATCGCCGCCGCCCAGAAGACGACGACGAATGTCCAGGCGGAATGCTGGTTTACCGCGTTTACTATCGTCTGTATGTCCGTCCCTATCATTTTTTATACCTTTATAACGTATCCGGCGAGGTCGGCGTCGTGCATCGGGAGGTTCGTCGGCTCGCTGACAAAGAATATCGAAGGCCTGCCCTTTCCCGGTTCAGAGATCTCGCAGTGCACCGTATCCTTCAGCATAGTGAATATGCAGGTCCTGTGGTCGTTATACTTAAGGCGCAGCATCATGAAGTCCTTCGCGCAGAGACGCCCGGACTTTGCCTTACGTTCGAGGTCCCCGTGCTTGCGCAGGCCCAGTATCATGCAGACCGGCTTCAGCTTGCGCCCCGTATTGTTTATGATAATGAACTCCTCGTGGTGCGGGTGCGAGTTCAGCATTATGCGCGCGGCGTTATCCGAGCGGACGCATATGAGCTTGTGCGTGCCGTGCTCGACGGGCGACGAATATATCGTGTCGACGAGCCCGTCCCTGTGCGTCCTGCGCAGTATCTTCGCGGTCGGGCGCAACGTCCGTATGAGCCCCTTCTTCTCGAGGCGCAGCATTATCTTCTCCGTCGCGTCGACGGGCCTTAACCTTATCGTCTTCATGTCAGCGCAGATGCTCCAATAGTATTTTTATGCCTATCGCTATTAAAATAAATCCGCCGGCGGCCTCGAGCTTCTTCTCGAAGAAATGCCCGGCGGTGTTGCCTATTACCACCCCGATGAACGAGAGCGAGAATGTCACCGCCCCTATCACAAGTACCGGCAGGATTATCGGGACCTGAAGGAAAGCGAAACTCAGCCCCGCGGCGAGCGCGTCGATGCTTGTCGCCACCGACAGAACGAGCATCTGCCTGTGCCCGAACGAAGGCAATTTCTCCTCTTCGCCTATCCTTAACGATTCGTATATCATCTTGCCGCCTATGAAGGCGAGCAATCCGAACGCGACCCAGTGGTCTATGCCGGTTATGAACCCTTTCAGCCGGAAACCGGTTGCCCAGCCGATGACCGGCATCGCCATCTGGAAGGAACCGAAATACGCACCGAATTTCAGGGCGCTCTTCAGCTTATGCCGCTTTATCGCCACCCCGCCCGCCACCGAGACCGCGAACGCGTCCATAGCGAGCCCCAGGGCTATAAAAAGAATCGCCGATGCGCTCACGCGTTACTCGCCGACCGAGATGCCGGCCTGGCCTTTGGCCGGGTCGCTTATGGCGGCAATACTTAGGCGGGTCACTTTCAGTTCGGTAAGAAGGTCGAGGACGCTCACTATCTGCTTGAAACGGACGGCCCTGTCCGCCCTGAGGATGACCGTGGCTTTCGGGTTCGCCTTGTGCTTGGCGGCCAGTTTTTCCTTCAACCCGGATGACGTTACCTTGTCTTTGTCGAGGTAGATCGCGCCGTCGCCGGTGATCGAGATGTTTATCTGGTTCTTCTCTTCTATCGGGACGATGTTATCGGCTTCGGGTAGCTTTACGTCGAGCTTCTGGATGCGCTGCGGGCTGAACGTGTAGAGCAGGCTGAACGAGATGAAAAAGAAGATGAACATGTTCATGATTATATCGGTCATGGCCACGTTCTCTAGGGTGAAGAGGTATCCCTTCCTTCCCTGGATCTTCAAAGATTCCCCGCCTCCTTCAGCTCCACGATGAGTTCCATGAACTGGACCGAGTGGTTATTCAGCTCGTTCGACATGTATTTGATGCGGCTTATGAAATAGTTATAGCAGAGGAAGAGCGGTATCGCTATCGCGAGGCCGGCGGCGGTCGTGATCATCGCCTGGTAGATGCCCGAAGCAAGCGCGTTGACGGTGATGTTCGCGCCGGCATGTTCCCACGCCATGAAGGCCTTTATGAGGCCTGTTATCGTGCCGAGGAAACCCAGGAGCGGCTCGATGCTTATTATCGACGCGAGAGCGCCGAGGTATTTCTCTATCTTCATTATCTGGTTGTTTCCGACCTGCTCCATGACCTTCTCGAGGCGCTGCGGCGTGAGGTACCTGCGCTCTATGCCTACCTTGAATACCGCGGCTATCGGGTATTTGATGTTCTCGTCGCAAAGGTCGAGCGCCATCTGTATCCTGTTCGCCTTCAGGCAATGGAACACCTCCTGGATGAAGCCGAACGAATCCATCTTAAGGTTCCTCAGTTCGAGGAACTTCTCGACCACTATCGCGAATCCCACGACGGAGCCGAGTATGATCGGCGCCATCACGGGGCCGCCTTTGATTATGATATCAAGCATGGCTGCTCCTTGAAGGTTTTATGAAGGATTTAGGGAAGTGATTTTATCACTATCCGCTTTCTTTATCAACCGTTATTTTTCCGCGAAAAGTTTCGCGACCGTTTCGACCAGGATCGGCGGCTCGAACGGCTTCATTATATACGCGTCGGCGCCGACCTCGAGGCCGAGTTTCTTGTCGATGTCGCCGGCCTTTGCAGTGAACATGATTATCGGGATATCCTTGTATCTCGTATCCTTTTTCAGGAACGCGCACACCTTGTAACCGTCCATCTTCGGGAGCATCAGGTCGAGTATCACAAGGTCGGGTTTTTCGCTGTGCGCCTTCTCGAGGCCTTCCTTGCCGTCGGACGCCGTGACCACGTCGTAACCGCTCGCCTGAAAGCGGAAACCAACCGTCTTTAATACATCCTCTTCGTCATCCACCAATAATATCTTTTTTTGTCCATTTTCAGGGGCCTCCCGCCCTTTCATCCATTATAAGTACGGTCTTCCCCATAAGATTCCTTTCTTTCGACGATCGGAATCGTGAAGATGAAGCTTGCGCCCTGCCCGAATTCGGATTCGGCCCAGATCGTTCCGCCGTGCCTTTCAATTATATCCTTTGAGATAGCCAGCCCGAGGCCGGTACCGCCGGTCCTGCGCTCGGTGCCCTTCTCGAGCTGTTCGAAACGGCGGAACAGCTTCGGCAGGTCTTCCTTGCGGATGCCGGGGCCTTCGTCTTTTACCGTCACGCGCAGGAGGCCGTCCTTTATCTCGGTCCTGACGGTTATCCTGCCCTTATCCGTAAGCTTAACCGCGTTATTGACAAGGTTGGCCAGTACCTGGATGATCTTGTCCCTGTCGAATACGACCTTCGGGATGCCCTCGGAAAGCTCAAGCACGATATCGAGCGCCTTGTCCCTTGCCATTGTTATCATTGTGTCGTATACTTCGCGCACCGCGCCGTTAATGTCCTCGGGCGCTAAACTGAAGACCATCTTTCCGGACTCGAGCTTCTGCAGGTCGAGCACGTCGTTTATGAGCCTCGCGAGCCTGTCGACGTTGCGCTTTGCTATGGACAGGAACTCTTCCTGGTTCTTGTTGAGAGGGCCGGTCGTGCCGTCAAGGACCAGGGATATGCCCTCCTTTATGGCGGTAAGCGGTGTCCTCAGCTCGTGCGATACCATGGAAGTAAAGTCCGCTTTTATCCTCAGGGCGGATTCAAGGTCCTTGGAATACTTCTCGACCTTCTTTTTTTCTTCCTGTATATCCTCCAACAGGTTCAGGCCGGCCGCCTGCGCGTCGGAGAGGTCCTTTGTCCTGGCCTCCACCCTCTTTTCGAGGCCCCTGGACAGCTCTTCCAACTCGTTCTTGGCCTTTATAAGGTCATCCTGCTTGGTCTTTATGTTGACTATCATCTCCTTGAAAGCATCGGCGAACTGTTCTATCTCGTCGTTCGTCTTTATGTCTATCGAATAATCCCAGTCGCCTTCAAGTATCCTGTCCGTGGCCATATGTAGCTCATGGATAGGCCGCACAAAATAGCCGCCGAAAGCCCTTCCTATGGGCATGAGTATCGCGATAAGCAGAAGCGCGACGGATATCATCTGGAGCATGAGCGTATTGAGCGGTCCGAAGACCTCGGACGAATCCTGGGAAACGAAGACCTTCCAGTTGATATCGTTGCCGAAAACCGGCGAAGGAAATACGTCCGAGAACGCGATGAACTGGCGCTTCCCTCTGTGGAAAGGCGAGTCATACATGATAAGGTGCCCCGACCTCACGCCCTTCGGGAGCTCGCTGTAATTGAGCAACTTCTGTTCGACCGGGATGACGCCGGAATGGAATATTACTAACCCTTCGCTGTCCGTGAGGACGGCGTGACCGCTCTTGCCTATGTCGAACGAAGCCAGGGGCGCGAAATAACTCTTCGTATCTATTATGACCTTGCACGTCCCTATTATCTCCCCCGAATCCACGCGAATAGGAAGCGCAAATGTAATACCGACGACATCGGAGGACTCGTCATATTGAATATTACTGATAAAAATCCCTCCCTTGCCGTCCGCATAGGCCTTTTGCCACCATTCCTCATCTGCCTGGTAGAAATCCGTCGTCTTGTTGGAGGAAGCTACGATCCCGCCGTATTTATCGGAAACTAAAAACTCGCGAATATCCTTTGTGTCATCGCAAAGCGCCTTGAGCCTTATACTCAAATAATTACCGGCAAATTCGCTTATAGACGGGTCGTCCCAGGATGTCCCGGGCCATGCGGAATCCATCCGCGCGAAATACCGCGCCCTCTCGTCCTGCGCCATCCTGCCGGCCTTTTCATTGGCTTCAAGTATCTGTTTCCTCCACAAGGGGCTGCCCGACAGCGCCATTATCTCCCCTATCTTCTCTTCTATCGATTCTCTTATATGGACCGCCAGAAGGTTGGCTATCTCGACGTGGTTCTCTCCGATAGTCCTGTGAAGGAGCTTGAAGCTGAGGCCGTATTCCACGGACAGGCCGATCGCCAAAACTATAAAGGTCGTAAAAAATATGAGCAGAGCGACCTTCTTGCCTAAGCCTGTCTTGTGCTGGCGCTCCTTCTTATCCACGCCGCTACCCCACCTCTATCGTCTTCGAATTCTCCCATAAGCCGTGGATGTTGCAGTAGCTTTCGGCGAGGATAGTGCCGGGCTTGTCCGTCCTGAAGGTGAACTGGGCTTCGGAATCCGTATAGACGGTACTCGTGTCCGGGCCCTGTATCGACGCGCCGTGCGCCGTAAAGTCCGCCTGTCCTATCTCGTAGGGGAACTTCTCGGAATTCGGCAGGAAGAAGAGCTTTATCCATGAGATGTGGTGTTCGGTCTTGTTCGGATGGGGGATCTCCTTGCCTACCGTCACGGTGACCTTTACCGGCTCGCCCTTCTTCGCCTTTTCCGGGGCGTCTATCACCGGCACGTGCTTCTCCGCCTTCCAATCGGCATCCTGTAACAGTTCTTTTATGCTGGCCATTGTCACGCCTCCTTTTTAACCGCGTTTCTCCTCGTCCAATATCTCTATAAGGGCATCCACTACCTTCGGGTCGAATTGCGTGCCCCTGTTCCTCTTCAGCTCGTCGATCGCCTGTTGCCTGTTCAGCGGGGGCCTGTAGGCCCTTGCGGATGTCATCGCGTCATACGAGTCGGCCACGGTCACTATTGCGGACATCAGGTTGATCTTGTTGCCCGCGAGGCCGTCAGGATACCCTTTCCCGTCATAGCGTTCATGGTGGCTGCGGATTATATCAAGCAGTTCATTCGAGAGCAGGACGGGCTTCAGGATGTTCTCGCCTATCACCGGATGCTTGCGGATCTCCGTCCATTCGGCCTGCGTCAGCGGCTCCCTCTTGTTCAGTATCCTCTCCTCTATCCCGAGCTTCCCGATATCGTGCAGAAGCGTCGCCCTCTTCAGCAGGTCGACCTTCTCCTTGGGCAATCCCATCTTTATTGCTATCTTTTCCGCGTATTCGGCGACGCGCTCGGAATGGCCTTTCGTGTAGCTGTCCCTCGCCTCGAGTATCCGGACGAATGACTGGACAACGCGGTAGAAATACGACAGCAGGTCCTTCTTGGATTCGCTTAGACGCGAGGCCATCTGGTTGAACGATTTCGCGAGTTCGCCGACCTCGTCGGCGCCTTCGAGGTCTATCTTGTACCCGAGGTCCCCGTCTACGAAATGCCTCGAGCCCTCGAGTAATTTTACGAGTTTCCCGGATATCCTCCTCGACAGGAATACCCCGATAAGCACGGAGAAGGCCGCGGTCAGCATCAGGACCTGTATCGTGCGTTTGCGCGCTATGCCCTGCTTCTCGTATACATCATCCACTGAGATGTCGACGCCTACTATCGCGACCGCTTCCCCCTCGCTGTTTAAGACGGGCGCGTACCCGGAGAGCGCGGCCCCCCATTCGTCGACTACGATCTTCTTGTCCGAGGTCGGGCCTTCGAACGCCTTTATCATTTCGGGGTATTTTGACGCGTCGTATATATCTCCGGGCCTCGAGGAGAGGCCAAGGCTCTGCTGCTCGCTGGTAGGCTTTACCGGATCTACGATGAACTTCATTATGGACTTATTGTTGGTGGGAACGAGCGTGTAGATATAATGGATATCCGGGTTTTGCCTCATTATCCTTTTAAGCTCTTCCTCCGCAATCCTGTATTCCGCCGTATTCACGCCGCCGGGATTCAGCGGGATCCTCATGAGCGCATCGCCGTCTAACCTTATGGCGGCGGATCGCGCGAGCGAGATCAGCGTGCTCCGGGCGGAGTCCATTTCGGAATTCAACAGGTAGCGGTAGAGAAAGAGGTTTGTAACCGCGACGACGAGGAACATTGCCATTATGAGCAGTATCGCGGTCTTTACCCTGAAACTAAATACCGGAAGGATCTTTTTGTCAGCCATTACCTTTCCCGAGAAGCTTCTTATGGATATCAAGGGTCGTCTTTAACGCGCTCTGCGAATCCGAATAGACGCTCAGTTTCGGTATGTACGCGCTTACGCGCAGGTTTTCGGTGCCCTTTATCGCTTTCTCCTCGAGATGTGCAGTGAACATGATCACGGGGACCTTCTCCGATATTTTGCGGATCTCTGTAAGCGTCTTGATGCCGTCCATCTCGGGCATCATGTAATCGAGGATGATTATATCCGCCTTTCCTGACTTCAGCGCTTCCAGGGCGTCTTTGCCGTTGGTAACACAGGAGACGTCATAACCCCATCCTTCTATTCTGCGGCTCATCAGCGTCAAAAAATCCTGCTCGTCGTCAATAAGAAATATCCTCAACTTATCTACCATATCATGATCTAACTTTATATATTGTTTCAAATACTAGTAAAAA
>JAGONY010000072.1 GCA_017992785.1 Candidatus Omnitrophota bacterium
GCCGTATAATGGTCACCATAGAAGGCAAGAGCGTCGACCTTCGTATCTCCACGCTGCCGACGATATTCGGCGAAAGCGTCGTCATGAGGGTCCTCGACAGGACGACCGTCAGCTTGTCGATCGATGAGGTCGGCATGTTCGATGACACGAAGAAAAGGATCCGCGGCATAATACAGAAACCCAACGGCATATTCCTTGCGACGGGCCCGACCGGTTGCGGCAAGACGACGACGCTTTACGGATGCATGAAAGAGATCAACAAGATAGAGTATAAGGTCATCACGACCGAAGACCCCGTAGAGTACGACCTCAAGGGCGTCATACAGGTGCCGATCAACGCGAAGATAGGCCTCACGTTCGCGTCATCCCTGCGCCATATATTAAGGCAGGACCCGGATATAATCATGGTAGGAGAGATAAGGGACGCCGAGACCGCGCAGATCGCGATCCAGGCGTCGCTGACGGGCCATCTCGTATTCTCCACCTTGCACACGAACGACGCCGCGGGAACGATAACGAGGCTTGTCGATATGGGCGTCGAGCCGTTCCTCGTGACGTCCACGCTTGAAGCGGTCCTCGCGCAGAGGCTTGTCAGGAAGATATGCACGTTCTGCAAGGAGGAGTATACGCCGGAACCGGAGATCATCGCGGACCTCGGGATCAAGCCCGAGGAGGCAAAATCGCATAAATTCTACAAAGGGGCCGGGTGCGTCAAATGCAATAATTCGGGATATAAAGGAAGGACCGGCATATACGAGCTCCTTGTATTGAACGAAAAGATACGCGCGCTCGTCATCGAAAGGGCGCATACCGCCCTTATAAAGAATGCTGCAATAGAAAACGGCATGAAGACCCTGCTGCAGGACGGGCTTGATAAGATCAACGCGGGGATCACGAGCGTCGAGGAGGTATTAAAGGAGGCCCAGACCTCCGTGTTATAGTTTTTTGCGCCTTTGACAAAGGCGTTTTGATAAGGTATATTTATATTATAGATTAAGGGAGAACAGGTTATGGCAATCTTCAACTATGTCGCTATAGACAAGGACGGCAAAGAGACCAAGGGCAGGCTCGAAGTAGCCGGGAACCAGGAAGCTATGGACCAGATCCGGCAGAAGGGCTTATACCCTATAAGTATAACCGAAGAGAGGTCGAAGTCGGACATGCCCTCCTCGAGGGCGAGGGAAGGGTCGGCGGATGTAAAGCCGGCAAAGTCCGGTATGACGATCTCATTCGGCAGGGTCAGCGCGAAGCAGGTAACGATATTTACAAGGCAGCTGGCAACGCTCATAGGGTCCGGCCTGCCGCTCGTACGCGCGCTCTATGTCCTCGAAAGGCAGGAGAAAGCCGGGCTGTTGAAGGCGACCATACGCGGCCTCGCCGAGCAGGTTGAGGGAGGAAGCTCGTTCTCCGAAGCGCTTTCAAAGTTCCCGAGGGCGTTCGAGCCGTTGTATGTCAACACGGTGAAAGCCGGCGAAGCGGGCGGCGTCCTTGAAGTCGTATTGACGCGACTCGCCGAGTTCGCGGAGAAATCCCAGAGGTTGGAAGGCAGGATCAAATCCGCGATGATATATCCGGCCCTCGTACTTACGATGGCCTTGTCGGTCCTCGGCTTCCTTATAACGTTCATCGTCCCGAAGTTCCTGCAGATATTCAAGGAAATGAACGTGGAACTGCCCGTTATGACAAAGGTGCTCCTCGTAGTCAGCGATTTCGCGAAGAGCAAATGGTATATCGGCCTGGCATTGATAGGATTGGGCATAATGCTCTTTAATATACTGTACAGGCTGCCGGCGACAAAGCTTCTCATAGACAAGGCCAAGCTTGAGATACCCGTTATGGGCCAGCTCGTGAGGAAGATAGCCATAGCGCGTTTCTCGAGGACCCTCGGCACGCTGCTCTCCAGCGGCGTTCCGATACTGCAGTCGCTCATGGTCGCGAAGGATACCACGGGCAACGAAGCCATGGCGCGCTCGATCGTCGTTGTCCATGACGCGGTAAGGGAAGGCGAGACGGTGGCGAAACCGTTGCTGAAGGCAGGCCTGTTCCCCGCGATGGCGGTAAATATGATCTCCGTAGGCGAGGAGACCGGCGCCTTGGACCAGATGCTCCTTAAAGTCGCGGACGTATATGATGAAGAGGTCGATGTCACCGTGACCGGCCTCATGTCCATACTTGAACCGTTCTTGATCATCGGGCTGGGCCTCATCGTAGGTTTCATAGTCATCGCTATGTTCCTGCCGCTGTTCCAGCTCGTAACCGCGCTAGGAGGTGGTTAAAATGAGGAAGGGTAAAAAGGGATTTACGATAATAGAACTCATAGTCGTCATGACGATAATAATGATGCTCGCGGGGCTTGTCGCGGCTGCGGCAAGCACGGCAAGACAGCGCGCCCTGATAGCGCGCACGCGCGCGATGATAGCGGGCATCGAGACCGGCCTCGGGATGTTCCAGTCGGACTTGGGAGGTTATCCGTCCGACAATCCTAATACAGACTTGTATAATTGCCTCATGACAAGCACGAGCGGTAGCTATGTGATTGGGACCCGAACTTTATTGGTCTCGACCAACACGAACTGGGCCGGGCCGTACATGACGTTCAAGGACAACGATCTTACCGGAGGCAATAGGAT
>JAGONY010000027.1 GCA_017992785.1 Candidatus Omnitrophota bacterium
AGGCGGCGGTTATGTGAAAATTACCGATTGCAACATCAAAGGGGTGCCGTTATTCATCGCCGTAGAGAAGGGAATGAAGGCCGTAATAAAGGATTTCACGCTGCCGGATTTCAAGGAGATAAGGGCGGGTTTCGACGTGGCGGACGGGAATATGGCGATAAGGTCCGCCTGCCAGTCGCCGCTGATAAAGATAGAGATGTCCGGAAATTGCGATTTTTCCGGGAACATCGATATGACCGCGGGAGCCAACGTCTCGCGCCTGAGCCCGATAAAGACGGCGAGACAGATACTGATACCCGCCACGCTCGGTTTCGATTTCGTCAAGGACGGTATCATGATAAAGATATCGGGGAAATGGCCGGAGCTTAAACAGCAGACGATCATAAAACCGCTCCGCGTCTTCGACGAAGTGTTCGGTTTCATGAAAAACATGGAACTGCGCAGGTATTCGCTTGACGATACGTGGGCGAAAGTGGTAAAATTACCGGAATAATTCGATTTTAACTTCGATCTATATTACCCAAAGAGCCAGCATTTATGCCGCATCGTAGGGACATTAAGAAGGTCCTCATCATAGGTTCGGGGCCAATAATCATAGGACAGGCCTGCGAATTCGATTATTCCGGTACGCAGGCGTGCAAGGCGCTCCGCGAAGAGGGATACAAGATTGTCCTCGTCAATTCCAATCCCGCCACGATAATGACAGACCCAAATATGGCCGACAAGACCTACATCGAGCCGCTTACCGTGGAGAGCCTCGAGAAGATAATAGAAAAAGAGAGGCCGGACGCCCTGCTTCCAAACCTCGGCGGCCAGACGGGCCTGAACCTTGCCTCAAGCCTGCATAAGGCGGGCATACTCAAAAAATATAACGTAGAGATAATAGGGGTGAAGGCCGACGCGATAAAGCGCGGCGAAGACCGCGAAGTGTTCAAGAAGACGATGCAGCAGCTTGGCATTTCCCTTCCGCGCTCCGAGATCTGCCATTCCGTCGAAGAGGCCGAGAAGACCGCAGAGAAACTCAAGTATCCTGTCGTGCTACGCCCCGCGTATACGATGGGCGGGACCGGAGGCGGCATAGTGTATAACGTCGAGGATCTCAGGACCGTAGTATCGCGCGGGCTCGCGGCCAGTATTGTCCACCAGGTGCTTGTCGAGGAGGCAGTGATAGGGTGGGAGGAGCTCGAGCTCGAGGTCGTCCGCGACCAGGACGGCAGGAAGATCACCGTATGCTTCATCGAGAACGTCGAAACGATGGGCGTGCATACCGGAGACAGCTTCTGCGTCGCCCCGATGCTCACGGTGCCCTCGGAACTGCAGAAACGCATGCAGGATTATTCATATAAGATAGTCGACGCGATCGGCGTAGTCGGCGGGACGAACATACAGTTCGCGCATAACACCGCAGACGACCGCCTCGTTATCATAGAGATAAATCCCCGCACATCGCGTTCTTCGGCGCTCGCCTCAAAAGCCACGGGTTTCCCGATAGCGCGCATATCGACGAAACTCGCCTCCGGCATAACGTTGAACGAGATACCCTACTGGAGAAAAGGCACGCTCGATAAATATGAGCCTTGGGGGGATTACGTCGTCGTGAAATTCGCGCGCTGGGCTTTCGAAAAGTTCCCGAAGGCGAAGGATATACTAGGCACGCAGATGAAGGCGGTCGGCGAGGTAATGAGCATCGGCAGGGATTTCAAGGAGTCATTCCAGAAGTCGATACGCTCTCTCGAGATAGGCAGGTACGGGCTCGGCGGGGCGAGGGATTTCGGTTCGCTGCCCGCGGATACGCTCAGGCAAAAACTTTCGCAACCCTCAAGCGAGAGGGTTTTTCTCATATACGAAGCCCTTCGCAAGGGAGTAACGCCGGAAGAGATCCACAAGATAACGCATATCGGCGTATGGTTCATAAAGGAGATGAAGGAGCTTGTAGATTTCGAAGAAGAACTGCTGAAATGCCAGTGGAAAGGGCTAACCGACAAGCAGTTCATAAAAGCGAAGGAGCTCGGTTTCGCCGACAGGTACCTCGCGAAGCTCTTCGGTATAAGGGAGAACGAGGTAAGGGCCCGCAGGATCGCGCTCGGCAAGACCGCGAGGTATGAGGCGGTGCCGGTCAGCGGCGTTGAGAATGCCGCGTATTACTATTCTACATACAGCGCCGGCAAGGACGCCGTGCCCGTATCGGGCAAGAAGAAGATAATGATACTCGGCGGCGGCCCTAACAGGATAGGCCAGGGCATCGAGTTCGACTACACGTGCGTCCATGCCGCGTTCGCGCTGCGCGACGCGGGATTAGAGTCGATAATGGTGAACTGCAACCCCGAGACCGTATCCACCGATTACGATACGTCGGACAAGCTTTATTTCGAGCCTCTGACCGTAGAGGACGTCCTTTCCATATATGAGAAGGAGAAGCCGGAAGGCGTCATCGTGCAGTTCGGCGGGCAGACGCCCCTGAATATAGCGAACGAGCTTGAGGATAACGGCGTGAAGATACTCGGAACGAGCCCCAAGAGCATAGCGTTCGCCGAGGACAGGGAGCTCTTCAGGCAGAAGATGATAGAGCTCGGTATTCCTCAGCCGGAGAGCGGGATCGCGCGTTCGCTTGAAGAGGCCGTCCTCATAGCGAACAGGATAGGATACCCGCTGATGGTGCGGCCGTCTTTCGTGCTCGGCGGCAGGGGCATGGAGATAATATACGACGAGACGATGCTGCGCAGATACGCGGTCGAGGCGATAAAAGTCAGCCCCGAATACCCGATGCTTATAGACCGTTTCCTCGAGCACGCGCTCGAATGCGAGGTCGACGCGATATCCGACGGGACGGACGTCTTCGTCCCGGCAGTTATGGAACATATAGAGTACGCCGGCATACATTCGGGCGACTCGGCTTGTATGATACCGTCGAGGAGCATCAGCGAAGCGCACCTCGCCGATATCGAGAAATATTCGACGCTTATAGCCCGCGAGCTCAAGGTAGTGGGCATAATGAACATACAATACGCGATATCCGACGGGATGGTGTATATACTGGAAGCGAACCCGCGCGCGTCGCGCACGGTGCCGCTGGTATCGAAGGTCATGGGCGTGCCGATAGCCAGGATCGCGACCGAGATAATGCTCGGAAAGATGCTAAAGGATTATCCGGGCCTCAAGAAGGGCAAGGTCGATTACGTCGGCGTGAAAGAGGCCGTCTTCCCGTTCAACATGTTCCCCGAGGTCGACCCCATACTCGGGCCGGAGATGCGCTCTACCGGTGAGGTAATGGGCCTCGCGGAGACCTTCGGCCTGGCTTTTTATAAGGCGCAGGAAGCCACGGGGTCGAAACTGCCGCTCGAGGGGAGCATACTGCTGACCGTGACCGACAAGGACAAGCCGGAACTGCTTCCGATAGCGAGGAAGCTCAGGGGCCTCGGATTCAGCATTTACGCAACGGAGAATACGAGCCGTTTCCTCGACGGCAACCAGGTAAAAAATACCGCGGTGAAGAAACTGCACGAAGGCAGGCCAAATATCACCGACCTGATAAAGAACAAGGAGCTGAACCTTATCGTGAACACTCCCGCGGGCAGGACGAGCAAATACGACGACAGCTATATCCGCATAATGGCAATACAGCACAAGATACCCTATATAACCACAATGTCGGCTGCTTTTGCGAGCGTAGAGGCCATCGAAGAGATAAAGAAGAAGGGTATCTCCCCGAAAGCCATCCAGGACTATTACAAAGAGAAGACGGACTAAAACGGAGGCACGTAATGGAAAAAGAGATAAGGGCGAAAGACCTTAATACGGCGAGGTTTATCCGCGAAAAATGCGCCGAGATCTCGGCTGCGGTGGGCCACGGGTACGCGATAAACGCGTTATCAGGCGGCGTCGATTCGGCGGCGGTGACGATGCTCGGGCATAAGGCGCTCGGGCGCCGGCTCAGGACATATTTTATAGATAACGGCATAATGAGGGAAGGCGAGCCGCAGAAGATCGCCTCCATATTCGGGAAACTCGGCGTGAAAGTAGAGATAGTCGACGCGCGCGGAAAGTTCCTCGCGGCGCTCAAGGGGATCACCGACCCGGAAGAGAAGAGGGAGGCGATAACGCAGACCTTCTACAAGGACGTATTCGGCCTGCTTGTCAGGCAGAGCGGCGCGAAATACCTGCTGCAGGGTACGATACTGACCGATATCGACGAGACGGTTGCGGGCATAAAGAGGCAGCATAATGTGTTCGAACAGCTCGGGATCGACCCGCAGGAGGCCTTCGGATACAAGATATTAGAGCCGCTCGTCCAGCTGCGCAAGGACGGAGTAAGGAAGCTCGCCGCGGCCTGCGGCCTTCCCGTGTCCATATATAATCGCATGCCTTTCCCGGGCCCGGCGCTTGCAGCCAGGATAATCGGCGAAGCCACACCCGACAAGATCGCGACGGTCCGCAAGGCAACGGCTATCCTCGAGAAGGAGCTTGCCGGCGTAAAAGCGTTCCAATACATGGCGATACTCCATAACGACAAAGTGACCGGAATAAGGGACGGCAAGAGGGATTTCGGGTTCCAGATAGAGGTACGCTGCTGGGATTCCGTTGACGCGAGGAGAGCGTCGCCCACGAAGATACCGCACGAGAAACTGCTGAAGCTGGCAGGGAAGATGACAAAGGGCGTGCCGGGCGTAGTCAGCGTCACTTACAATATCGCGTCGAAGCCGCCGTCTACTATGGAGGCCATATAGTATGAGAAACGCGCTGCTTGTTCTCGCGTCCCTCGTCGCCTTCGGCGCAGCGGGCGTTTCTTATGCCTCCGACAGCGGCATGATGCATATCATAGAAAGCGAGGATTACCTGACCGGCGGCTGGGGCGGGATGAGGGAGAAACTCGAGGAGGCCGGCGTCGATTTCAAGAGCAGCTACACCGCAGACGTCCTCGGCAACCCGTCCGGAGGAAAGAGCCACGGTGTCAGGTACAACCACTCCCTGGGCGCAGAGCTTAATTTTGACCTCGAGAAACTCGCGAACCTCGACGGCCTCATGTTCCGGGTATCGGGGCTGTATAGGGCGGGCCGCAACCTTTCCGAGGATTATATCGGCAACAGGTTCGTCGTATCGAGTATTTATGGTTGCCAGCAGTTAAGGTTATACGCGCTGAACCTCGAGCAGTCGATGTTCGACGGCCGTGTCGCGCTGAAGATCGGCCGCACGAGCGCCGGTGACGATTTCGCTTCATCCCCGCTGTACTGGATATACGTGAACAACGCCATCGACGGTAACCCGATAAGCCTGCCGATAGACCTGCCGTTCTCTACATACCCTAATGCAGTGTGGGGCGCGCGCCTTAAAGCCAAGCCGTTCGAGCGCGTGGTCTCAATGACGGGTGTATACGACGCGAACGTCGCCCAGGTAGGCAGCAGGCAGTACCACGGAACGTATTTCGACCTGAGGTTCAAGAAAGGCGTATTCGTCATACAGGAGTTCCAGTACCTTAACAACGGCGCGAAGGGCGATACCGGCATGCCCGGCAACTATAAGATAGGCGGGTATTACGATACCGGCAAGTTTACGAGCCTCGAAGATTCCTCCCAGCGCAGGGGCAACTACGGAGGATATGTCGCGGCGGACCAGATGGTATACCGCGAAGGCGGGCCCGGGACCGACCAGGGCCTGACCGCGCTCGGCGCGATCACGTTCGCGCCTTCGGAATACAATGAGTTCCCGTTTTTCATCGACGGGGGCGTGTTCTACAAGGGGCTTATACACGGAAGGGACAAGGATATTGCCGCCCTCGGTTTCGCCTACGGCAACTGGAGCGATGATTTTCCCGGCGATCTCTCGCATGAAGCCATGATAGACCTCTCCTACAAAATACAGATCAACGGCTGGATGTACCTGCAGCCTGACCTGCAGTACATATTCCGCCCCGGCGGATCGGGCGATATAGATAACGCGCTTGTCTTAGGCACAAGGCTCGGGATCACTTTTTGATATCCGGAGGGCCGCATGAAAGAACACCGTCTTGACAAGAGGATTTATTACCACGATACCGACAGCGGAGGGATCGTCTACTACGCGAATTACCTTAGGCATCTCGAAGAGGGCAGGACGGAATTCCTGCGCGCCCTCGGCATAGACACTTCCGAATACGCAAAAAACGGCATACTCTTCCCGGTCGTGCGAATCCAAGCGGATTACAAGTCCCCGGCGCGCTACGGGCAGGTCATAAGCGTATATACTTCCGTGGAGAAGGTCGGAAACGCCTCGGTGTGTTTTGTCCAGCAGGTAAAGAGGGCGGATACGCTGCTTCTGGAAGCAAAGGTCGTCTGGGCGTGCGTGGACGCCCGGATGAAAGCGAAACCGGTCCCCGCAGAGATAAGGAAAATACTTGCCGAGTGGTAGGAAGAGACGAGCTCGCGGGAGAGCCGAGGCCGGGACATGACAAGGACTGAAGGTTGATAATTACAGGACTTCCGGCAAATAGCGCTTGACAAGCGCGCGGCCTTGTATTATAAATAGAAATTAATTCTATTTATAATATGGACACACTCCTTAAAAAGCTGAAAGCGAACAAACTCAAGAATACACCGAAGAGGAGGGCGGTCATAGGCCTCTTCCTCCGTGAAGGCGCGAGCCTGAGCCCCTGCCGCGTCCGCGGCCTTCTCAAAAAGAAGCTCCCGAAACTCGGCCTTCCCACGGTATACCGCATCCTTGATGAATTGGAGAAGATAGGGGTCCTCGCTAAAGTCCAGTCGGAAGACAGAAAACTTCATTATTCCATCTGCAGCATGCCCGATAACCATCACCATCATCATTTCATATGTAAAAAATGCAAGAAGGTCAAAGAAGTGGAATACTGCAATTTCGAGGACGTATCGCGTTTTATAAGGGATAAACTGAAGTGCGTTGCGGAGTCGCACTCGATGCAGATAGAGGGATTGTGCGAAAAATGCAAATAGGGAGGGGTATTGAAATGCGCCTGCCGGCCATAGTGTTCTTCTGCGCCATGCTGATATGTGTTTCCGGGAATATATACGCCGACGAAGCTGCCATTATGGAGAAGATAAAAGAGCTTGAGGCCAAGGTGGACATGCTTGAGAAGAAATTGTCCGCGCAGGAAGAATGCATGAAGGGCCAGGAGCTTTGCATCAATGACCAGCAGAAGAAGATAACAGAGTATGAAGAGAGATTCAAGCAGGTGGACGAGAAACTCCACCGCCAGGAAGGCTCGACGGCATTTTCGGCGGACGGCCTGAGGATAAGCGCCGGCGCCACGATGATAGTCCAGGGCACGGATAATACCAACGCCACCGAGGAGAAGAAGCGCGGCAAGGCGGACGCCTCGTTCTCCGAGGACATCACGATATCTAAGGAGTTCGAAGGGCTCGACAGCGAGGCCTTCATACACCTCGAGGCCGGACAGGGCGCGGGACTTACCGATGACCTTTCCCTGTTCAGTAATGTCAATGCCGACGCTGATGATGACGAGCATGTCGTTGTCTCCGAGATCTGGTACGAACAGGGCCTCTTCAACGACAAGGCCCTCATAACTTTCGGCAAGCTCGACCCGACGGTATACTTCGACACGAACGAGGTTGCAAACGACGAGACGACCCAGTTCCTGTCCTATATCTTCCGCAGCAACCCCGCGGTGGAGTTCCCGGACAACACTTTCGCTATCAGGGCGGCTGCGATGCCCGCTTCCTGGCTCGAGCTTAACTACGGCGTCTTTGACGGCGACAGCGACTGGGACAACATAGGCGACAATCTCTTCAACATCGGACAGGTCACTTTCAAGGCGGAGTTCTTCGGCCTGCCAGGCAACTACAGGTTCCTCGGATGGTCGAATAACTCACGCCACACAAAATGGCTCGATCCCGCCGAGGAGAAGGAGGATTCCTGCGGCTTCGGCTTAAGCTTCGACCAGAAGGTGCACGATATGGTAACATTGTTTGCGCGTTACGGCTGGCAGGACCCGAAGGTATACAATCCCGATCTCACCGCCGCGGGAGACCTTAACTATTCGCTGGAACATTCCTGGAGCGCCGGCTTGCAGGTCGAGGGCAAGCCATGGAACAGGGAGAACGACGTCCTGGGTATTGCGGTAGGCCAGGCGATACCCTCCGACGACTACAAGAAGGCCGGTGAATTGAAGGCGAAGAACGAAGGCCATTTCGAGGCCTATTACAGGATACGCATAAACGACCACCTCTCGATAAGCCCGGATTTCCAGTATATCTGGGACCCGTTCGGCAAGGATATCGCCGACGATACGGATGACATATTCGTATATGGTTTAAGGACACAGGTAGACTTCTAGAAGGGGGAAACAAAATGAACGCATTATGGTGGGCAATAGGCGCCGGAGTGGCAGTGAGCGTAATATCCCTGATCGGGATACTGGCCCTCTTATTCAAGGAAAAGATGCTGGACAAGATACTCGTCCTGCTTATAGGTTTTTCCGCCGGAGGCCTCCTCGGCGGCGCGTTCCTTCATATAATCCCGGAATCCCTCGAAAAAGGCGACGACGCGCATACGGTATTCATTTATGTGATCGCGGGTTTCATACTATTTTTTATCCTGGAGAGATATTTCAAATGGCGCCATTGCCACAACGGCGTCTGCGATATTCACGCGTTCTCATACCTTAACCTGATCGGCGACGGCATACATAATTTCATCGACGGCCTTATAATCGGCGCGAGCTTCCTTGTCAGCGTCCAATTCGGCCTGGTCACCACCTTCGCCATAGTATTGCACGAGATACCGCAGGAGATAGGCGATTTTGGCGTGCTGATATACGGGGGCTTCAGCAAGATGAAGGCGCTGTTGTATAATTTCATCTCGGCGTCGGTATGCATCGCGGGGACCGTCATAGGGTTCTTTTTTGCCGATAAGATAGGCGGTTTTTCCGGGATATTACTGCCGGTCGCGGCGGGAGGTTTCATATATATTTCGGCGTCGGACCTTGTTCCCGAACTCCACAAACAGAAGAGCGAACGGAGAGCGTTCGTGTCGCTCGCGGCTTTTATCCTCGGCATCGTGCTTATGCTGCTGGCCAAGATGGCCATGGGAGAACATACGCATTAATTTGCTTGGGTTTTTTGCTTTTTGCGGTATAATCAACGGTTGTACCGCGAGAAAACCCAGGAGGCAGATACGATGAAAAACAGGGCTCTTATCCTTACCGCAATTTCCGCGTCGCTCATCTTCTGCGTAAACACCCTTTTTGCCGCGGACTGGTTCATCAGCAAGCAGGACAGGATCGCCAAGAGGGACCAGCAGCTGCAGGAGATGCAGAAACAGTTCCAGTGGTGGCCCACCGATGCCCAGCCCTCTCCCGTAAAGGACGCCGATATGGGCGGATACTGGTGGATGCCAAAAGAGCCCGGCACCTCCACGCCGTGGGGCAACAGGGGATATATCTACGTTTATAAGCTCATATTCGATTACAAGTCCGAGGAACTGCCCCCGCCGAAACCGCAGGAATTGAGGCCGTCGCTCCTCATAAAGAAGATCTTAAAGAACGTGAAGATATACTTCGATTACGACAAGGCCTCACTCAGGGATGACGCAAAGAAGATACTCGAAGGCGCCGTCTGGACACTCAAGCATAATAAAGGCACAAGCATACTCATAACCGGCAACTGCGACATCCGCGGGAGCGAGAAATACAACGAGAAGCTGGGCCGCCGCCGCGCCGAATCGGTAAAGAAGTTCATGATAGACAGCGGCATCGACGAGTCGTGCATAAAGATAGTTAGCCGCGGCAAGCTCGATGCGGTAGCCCATGTCACCGACCTCGTAGGCATGCAGAAGGACCGCAACGCCCAGTTCATGATCGCGGAGGTCGAGGAGGTCATGATACCTTACACGGGAGAAGCGCCCGCGGAGATCTCCGACGCGACAAAGGTCGACGAGAACAAATATGTCATAGAAGAGGAGAAACAGGTCGAGAGCAAGGTGAAGGTCTCGACGAAAGAATATATCGTAAAGAAGGGGGATACACTCTCTTCGATTGCCAGGTCCGAGCTTGGCAAGGCGAACAGGTGGAAATACCTTTACGAGTTGAACAAGGAAAGGATCAAGGACCCGAACAAGCTTAAGTCCGGGACGAAGATCATAATCCCTATAGAATAAATCTCGGGTCCTTTACGAGGGGATTTCCCTTTATCTCTTCCGCGACCGCCTTATCAAGGCCCGGTTTGCCGAGTTTGTAATACATGTAATTCTTGTATCCCTCGACTCCCGGCTGGTCGAACGCGTTGATCCCGAGCAGCTCACCCTCGAAAGCGGTAGCCATCTCGAAGAAATAAAGCAGCGCCCCCCAGTAATAGGCCGAGATCTCGGGAAGTATTATAGTGCAGTTGGGCCTCGATTCCCTGACCAGCGCCCATTCCGTGGCTTCCTGCGCCAATCCGATAAGTTCCGAGAATTTCCTGCCGGAGAGTATGCCGTTGCCCGCGGGGACCTTTATCTCCGAGCCGAACTTCCCGACGCGTATGAAAGTGACGGCCTTATTGTTCATACCCTCGATATTATTCTGCTGGATCGAGTGCAGGTCATTCGTGCCGCGCGCCGATATGGGGGTGCGCCCCGTGTTGACGACGCGGCCCGTCCTGTCGTATTTTTTGCCCAAGCTTTCGGCGAGCATCTGTATATACCAGTCGGCGGTCGACTTCAGCGTCTCGCAGAACGGCATAACTATCGCTATGTCCTTGCCTTTCATCCTGTAGAGTATCGTATGCAGCGCGGCGTACATATAGGCGGGATTGGCCGCGAGGTCCTGTTTCACACATGACTTATGCATATCGGCCGCGCCCTTTAGGACATCCGAGACCCTGACGCCTATGATGGCCAGGTGGAGCAATCCCATATTGAACTCGGAGAACCTGCCGCCGACGCCTTTCATCAGGGATGAGTTCCTGAAGCTGAGGCGGTCCTCCCGCTGCGCGGCGTCGACCTCCTTGCGCAGGCTTCCCGAGACAGGGTCGGTTATCGCGTATATCTGCCTGCCGTAGCGCTTTCCCGCGCCTTTCTTGAGCCATTCCTTGACCGCGATGAACGCGGTCTTCGTCTCGGTCGTCTCGCCGGATTTGGATATTACGATCACGAATGTTTTTTTCGGGTTAAGGTTCTTCAGCAGGACGGAAAGCGTATCGGGGTCGAGGTTATTGCCTTCAAAATAGATACGCGGCCTTTTTTTCCTTGCGCCGGCAAAATCGTTGTAATAGGGAGGACAGAGAGCGTCCTGCGCGGCCTTGAGCCCGAGGTAGGAGCCGCCTATTCCGAGCGATATCACGTTCTCGTACTTCGAAGCTATCTCATCCCCGAGTTTCTGGACCTGCCTTACCGTTTTCGGGTCCTGGAACGGGAGCCGCGTCCATTCGAGCCCGAGGCCTATCCTGCGGGCGCTGTCGGAGAGCACCTCCGAAAGGTGCGCGTGGGCCTCCTTTATCGAATAGGAGAGCGCGTCGAGTTCCTGCTCGTCCACGCCGTGCTCCTTGCCTACGTTGAACGCGAACATGTTATTGAAGTCGAACTTTATGCTTTTCATCGGTGGGCCCTTTCTGTTTTTGGTTTGCCTATTTTACTACTCTTTGATACAATAAATCAAGGAGGATCCTGATATGGCAGATAAGGTGAGGATATTGCTCGTTGACGACGAGCAGGATTTTCTGACGCTGATGAGCCGCAGAATAGAAGGATGGGGTTATGACGTCTCCTGTGTTACCAACGGCAAAGACGCCCTGGAAGCGCTGAAGTCAGGAAAGGCGGATATAATCATCCTCGATTACATGATGC
>JAGONY010000028.1 GCA_017992785.1 Candidatus Omnitrophota bacterium
CCCTTAGGTTATGTTAAGCCGCATGCAGGAGAGCGAGATCTTGATGTTCGAGTTCCTTTTTATCTCGTCCTGCGCCGCGGCGATCGCGTCAAGTATGCCCTCGAGTTTCTCCGCCGTGAACTTTTCCGCGTCGTGCGCGATGTCGATGGCCCTGTCGAGGTTGACAAGCAGGCCCTGGTCCTTGGAAAGCTTGAAGACCAACAGGTCCCTGTAATACACCGCCAGGGTGTTCAGGGCCTCGTTGACCTTTTCCCTCGGCTCGCCGTAGAGCCACGTGTCCTCGTAGCCGGGCTGTTTCGGCGACAGGAAATCGCCGACTATCCTGTCCCTTCCCTCCAGCAGTTCGCCCTCGAGGACTTCCACCGCCTTGCCGAGCCGGCCTTCCGAGAACCTGGAAACGCATAATGCCCTCTTCTCGTCCAGGCCGTAACGCTCGATGAGCTCCTTCATTATCGATCGCTCCCCGAGCGGGTGGAACAGTACCTTCTGGCAGCGCGACACTATCGTCGGCTGCAATTTGAACATGTTTGACGCCAGCAGGACCATCACGGTGTCCTTCGGCGGCTCCTCGAGCGTCTTAAGCAGCGAGTTCGCCGCTTCTTCGGTCATCCTGTCCGCGCCGTCGACGATGAATACCTTCGTCCTGCCTTCGTACGGCTTCAGAGACATGGATGCCTCCATCCTGCGGACCGGCTCGATGCCTATCTGAACCGACTTGCCTTCCGGCACCACCGCCACGACATCCGGATGTATCCCGCCTTCTATCTTCCTGCATGATACGCATTCGCCGCACGGGTCGGCGCCTTTATTTTCGCAGTTCAGGGCCTGCGCAAATATCCGGGCCAGGAGCGACTTGCCCGTGCCTTCGGGGCCGATAAAAAGGTAAGCATGCGCGAGGCGGCCGTCGCTTATCGACCTCTTGAGAAGGTCTACGGCGAGTTCCTGTCCTATTACGCTGTTAAACGGCATCCTCCACCGCTTTCCTTAGCGAACCCTGTACCTCTTTTATGGGCGAGCATGTGGTATTTATGACTTTTATCCTGCGGGGTTCCTTCTTCGCGAGCTTCAGGTAGCCGTCCCTAACCCTCCTGTGGAAATCGAGGGATTTTCTTTCCATCCTGTCATGCGCGCCGCCCCGCTTGAGCCCGGCGCGGCTCTCGACGTCGAGCAGCACGGTCAGGTCCGGCTTAAGACCGCCCGTCGCGAGCTTGCGCAGGGATTCTATCACCCTGAGGTCCATCCCCGCGCCGTAACCCTGGTAGGCGACGGTCGCGTCGTGGAACCTGTCGCAGACGACTATATACCCTTTCTTAAGCGCGGGTTTTATGACCTCGTTGACTATCTGCGCGCGCGCCGCCATGAAGAGCAGCAGTTCGCACGCGTCGGCCATGCCCTTGTTCTTCCTGCTGAGCAGGACATCGCGTATAGATTCGGATATCTTCGTGCCGCCGGGTTCGCGCGTATGAACGATGCGGCGGCCCTTCCTGCGCAGGTAAGCGCAGAGCAGGCGCGAGTGCGTCGACTTCCCCGAACCCTCGGGTCCTTCGATTGTGATGAATTTCCCGTGCTGCATCTGTTATCCCTTTACGCCGGTAAGCTTTATGGATTCCACGAAGTAACGCTGTGTGAAGATGAATATAATGACGATCGGGAGCATCGCCATCACCGAGCCGGCCATAAGGTAGTGCCAGTCGGTGGAGTATTGCGTCTTGAACGATTCGAGCCCTATCGGCAGGGTCCTCATATGCATCGAATTCGTGACGAGCAGCGGCCACATGAAGTTGCCCCAGTTGCCCATGAACGTGAATACCGTAAGTGTCGCGAGGGCCGGTTTCGAAAGCGGCAGTATTATCGTCGTATAGATACGGAAGAATCCGCATCCGTCTATCTTCGCGGCGTCCTCGAGGTCTTTCGGAAGCGTCATGAAGAACTGCCTCAGCATGAAGGTCCCGTACGCCGAGAATATCGCGGGGATTATGAGCGCCTTGAACGTGTCAACCCACCCGAAGAGCCTCATTAAGACATAAACCGGTATCATCGTGACCGAGCCGGGTATCATCATCGTCGCGAGGTACGCAAAGAAGAGCTTGTCCCTGCCCCTGAACTCGAGGCGCGAGAAAGCGTATGCCGCGAGCGAGCTCGTGAAGACCTGCCCCACCGTGACCGCGACGCCGACTATTATCGAGTTCATGTAGAACTTCGCGAACGGCACGACCTTGAATGCCGATACGTAATTGTCCCAGATGAACATCGTAGGGATGAACATCTGTATCCAGTTCTTCGGGCGGATATATATCGCGTCGAGAGTCTTCAGCGAGGTCGTTATCATCCAGAGGAACGGCATTATCATCGAGAGCGCGCCGATGGCGAGCACCGTATACGCGAAGGCCTGCAGCGCCTTCTCCCTCTGCGCCGCTTCGCTTAAGTGGACCTTGTCCTCGTACCGCCTTTTGTTATCCATCTGCCGCCCTTTAATAGTGGACCAGTTTACCGCCGAATCTCCAGTTGACAAGCGAGACGACGAATATGACCATGAAGAGGAACCACGCGATCGCGGCCGCGTAGCCGACGTTCTGCCATGTATAGAGATTGTTGAAAATATAATATTCTATCGTTGTGGTAGCGCCGCCGGGGCCGCCGCCCGTCATTATATACGCCTGCATGAAACCGCCCTGGAAACCGCCGATGATGCTCATGATGGCTATGAAGAACGTCGTCGGGCTTATCTGCGGCCATGTGATCGCCCAGAACTTCTGCCATCCGTTCGCGCCGTCGATCTCGGCCGCCTCGTAGAAGTCCCTCGGTATGCCCTGCAGCGCCGCGAGGTAGAGTATCATGTTCATGCCGCCTATCGCTATCCAGAAATTCATAAGCATAAGCGCCGGCTTCGCCCAACCCGGCGAATTAAGCCACAACGGCCCCTGTAAACTGAACCCGAGCAGTTTACCGCCCCAGTAAATTATGTTATTAAGCATGCCGTATTCGGGATTGAATATCCAGAGCCAGAGTATCGATATGGCCACGCCGGGGCATATCGACGGGAGGAAGAATATCGTCCTGAACATCGATTCGCCGCGGACCTTGCGGTTCAGCGCTATCGCGAGCCCGAGCGAGGCCATCATGCATACCGGTATCGAGAACATCAGGAAGACCGTGTTCCAGAGGTACTGCCAGAACTTCGGGTCGTTCGCGACTATACTATTCGTCGCGGCGTCCTTATGGAAACCGAGCAGCTGCGAAAAATTCTCGAAGCCGATGAATTGTGGGGTGGTAAGGATGTCCCACTTGAAAAAACTCAGTATAAGGGAGATAAAGACAGGGATGAAAGTGAATACCATGAAGCCGATGAGGTTCGGCGCGAGGAACCCGTACGCCGCTATGGTCTCTTTTGTCCTGGCTTTTATTCGCATTTAAACTTTCCGTCTCCAGTAGGTCTTGTCTTTGTCGTCTTCGAGTATGATGCCCTTCGCGCCGAGCTCTTTTCTTATCCTGTCCGCCTCGGCGAAATCCTTCCTCTTCTTCGCCTCTATGCGGGCGTCGACGAGCCCTTGTATGCCGGCATCAGAAAGGCCGCCTGCGGCAGCCGCGAAGCTGAGCCCGAGCACCCCGCCAAGTTCCAGCAGGGTATTTTCGGTATATTTTAGCACAGAAATATCGCCATTTCTATCAACAATTTTGTTCGCGGCGTTGACGAGGTCGAATAGGGCGCCGAGCGCGGACGGCGTATTGAAGTCCCCGTCCATCGCCTCGATGAACCTCTGCGAAGCGGCCTCTATATCTTTGTCTTTCGCGGGCCGGATGCCGGGCTCCCCGCCGGTTTTCCTGCGTATCTTGTCCAAAAGCACCACAAATCTCTCGTACCCGCTCTTCGCCGCATCCATCTTCTCCCATGTGAAATCTATCGGATGCGAATAATGCGCCCCGAGGAAGAATACCTTTAGCACATCGGCCGGGTAGCGCTCGAGGACGCCCTTGATCGAGACGTAATTGCCGAGCGATTTGGACATCTTTTCGCCGTTTATCGTGAGCAGGCCGTTATGTATCCAGTAATTCGCGAACGGTCTGCCCGTCGCGCATTCCGACTGGGCAACTTCGTTCTCGTGGTGCGGGAATATGAGGTCGCGCCCGCCGCCGTGGATATCGAAATTCTCGCCGAGGTACTTCGTCGACATCGCGGAGCACTCTATATGCCAGCCCGGCCGGCCCTTGCCCCACGGTGAATCCCATTCGGGCTCGTTCTCCTTCGCGGATTTCCACAGCGCGAAATCTAGCGAGTCCCGCTTCTTCTCGCTCTTATCGACCCTTGTCCCCTCCAGCATCTGGTCCTTGTCCTGGTGTGAAAGCTTGCCGTAACCGGTAAACTTTCGCACGTCGAAATATACGTCGCCGCCCGACGCGTAGGCGTAGCCCTTTTCGATGAGAGCGCTTATGATCCCTATTATGTCCTTTATATGCTCGGTCGCCTTCGGCTCAATATCGGCGCGCGCGATGCCGAGCGCTTCCATGTCGCCGTAAAAACTCTTCGTATAGCGTTCGGCGATCTCCCTCGAGGCGGTATTAAGGTCCCTGCCGAAGAGCGGGGATCTTTTGTCGGCAGCCTCATCGCGGGCCTTGTTGATTATCTTGTCGTCGACGTCGGTTATGTTCTTCACGAACGTGACCTTATACCCGCGGTAGGAGAGGTATCTCCTTATGAAATCGAAGATGAACGCGCTGCGCGCGTGCCCGAGATGGCACTCGTCGTAGACGGTCACTCCGCAGACGTACATGCGGGCTTCGCCTTCTTTTATGGGCTTGAACTCTTCGGCCTTCCTTGTGAGGGTATTATAAATGGAGATGGGCATGCTATTTTCGAAGATCCTGGCGGTGCTTCTTCAGTTCTCCCTCTATATGGTTGATCTCGTCCTGGAGGTGGTCGAGCGATTGCGTCAGCGGGTCGGGCAGGTTCGAATGGTCGAGCCGTATGCCGGGGATATCCTTTCCTTCCTTCTTCACGACCCTTCCGGGCACGCCGACTACCGTAGAATCCGCCGGGGCATCCTTGATCACGACCGCGTTCGCGCCTATCATCACGCCGTCGCCTATCTTTATGTTCCCGAGCACCTTCGCGCCCGCGCCGACGACAACGTTATTGCCGAGAGTCGGGTGGCGTTTCCCTTTTTCCTTGCCGGTCCCGCCGAGCGTTACCCCCTGGAAGAGCGTGACGTTATCGCCGATGACTGATGTCTCGCCTATAACGACGCCCATCCCGTGGTCGATGAAAAGCCCTTTGCCTATCGTCGCTCCCGGATGTATCTCGATGCCGGTGGCGAACCTCGCGAACTGCGAGAGGATCCTCGGCAGCATCGGCACCTTCGCGGAATAGAGAGCGTGCGCCAGGCGGTAATATATGATCGCGTGCAACCCCGAATAAAGGAGTATCACCTCGAAACCGCTCTTCGCGGCCGGGTCGCGTTCGAATATCGCGTTTATCTCGGACCTGAACACCAGCGAGATCACGAGCATCTTTACTAGAGCTATTATGGTAAGCGAGAGCGCTATTATTATGAATATCTGCATTTTATCCTGTCTCCTCGACGGAAGCTATCGCGTAAGCCGCTATCGCTTCGCCGCGGCCGATTGCGCCCACGCCTTCCTGCGTGGTCGCCTTGACGTTCACTCTGAGCTCTTCTATGCCGAGGACCGAAGCGATCGTCTTCCTCATCTTCGCCTTGAAAGGCACGATCTTCGGCTCTTCCATTATAAGCGTTGAATCGACGTTTACGATCCTGAACTTCTCCTTTGCGGCGAGTTCCGCGACCCTGTGCAGCAGCTCCAAACTGCTTATCCCCTTGTACTGCGGGTCGTTGTTCGGGAAATGGATGCCTATATCGTCCTTTCCCATAGCGCCCAATATCGCGTCGCATATCGCGTGCAGGAGGACGTCCGCGTCGGAATATCCCTCAAGACCCTTAATATACGGTATCTCGACCCCGCCGAGGAAGAGCTTGCGCCCCTCAACGAGCCTGTGTATGTCGTAACCGAGCCCTGCCCTCATTTTACACCTGCCAGTATCTTCGCGTGCTTCAGGTCTTCCTGGGTGGTTATCTTAATGTTGTCCTGCGACCCGTCAACGACCTTGACCTTTATGCCGATGCGCTCGGCGAGGACCGCGTCGTCCGTCGCCGCGTCTACGGGCGCGTCGGGCAGGAAGGCCTTGTCGTAAGCCCTTAGCAGGATGTCCTTGCGGAACGCCTGCGGGGTCTGGACCTCGACGAGCGTCGCCCTGTCGAGCGTCGCCGCGACGAAATTCCCTTTCTCTACCTGTTTTATGGTCGGCTTCACGGGCAACCCGGGTATAGCGGCGCCGAACGTATCGGCCGCGTCGACGACAGACGATATCAATTTGTTGCTTACAAAAGGCCTGCAGCCGTCGTGGACTATCACGTACTCCGAGTCCTCGCTGACCGAAGCGAGCCCGCTCCTGACCGAGTCCATTCGGCGCTTCCCGCCGGCGACTATATCCTTTATCTTCGTGAACTTGCCTTTCTTGGCGAGCAGGCGCGCCTTCGGAAGGTCCGCCTGGTGGACAACGATGATTATCTCGCTCACGATGCCGGAAGCTTCGAGCGCTTTCAGCGTATGTGCGAGTATGGGCTCCTTGCCCAGCGCAACAAAGGCCTTATGCGCCTTTGCCTTCATCCGCTCGCCTTTTCCGGCGGCGGCAACTATCGCGGCCACCTTCATCTTTTTTCTCCTATTTCTGCGCTTCTACCTTCGCGAATATCATCCTGCCTGCGGCCGTCTGCAGCACCGACGTCACAAGCACCTTTGCCGTATGCCCGATGAGCTGTTTTGCGTTATCGATCACGACCATCGTGCCGTCATCGAGGTACGCGACCGCCTGGTTGTACTCCTTGCCTTCCTTGACGATCTTGACTTCCATAAGCTCGCCCGGTATCACGACCGGCTTAAGCGCGTTTGCCAGCTCGTTTATGTTCAGGACCGCGACGCCCTGCAGCTCCGCTATCTTGTTAAGGTTGTAGTCGTTCGTGAAGACCTTCGCCGACAGCATCTTCGCGAGTTTTATGAGTTTCGCGTCGACTTCCGTGATGTCCGGGAAATCGTCCTCGTGTATCTTGACCTCGACCGCGCCAGACTTGCGTATCTTGTTGAGCATATCGAGCCCGCGCCTTCCGCGATTTCGCTTTATCGGGTCCGCCGAATCGGCTATCTGCTGCAGCTCTTTCAGCACGAACCGCGGTATGATAAGTATGCCCTGTATAAACTTGGTATGGCAGATATCGGCGATCCTGCCGTCTATTATCACCGATGTGTCGAGCAGCGCTATCTCCTCGCGCTGGCCCTCCCTCTTCAGCTTGATATAGGGTATTATGATATTGAACTCGTCCTTGCCCCTTACCGCCATTATCATCCCGAGGTACGCGAATACCAGTATAATAAAGCCGTTGAACTCCGCCTTGATGTCGGCATCCAGAGGTATCAGCTTGAATACGCCTATGATGAGCCAGGCGAACAGGATGCCGAATACTATACCGAAGACCGCGGACGAGAGCCCCTTGACCGATACCCTCTTCGTCGAATATTCCAGCGCTATGATGATACCGGCTATGACAACGCCTACAACCACGCCTATCGTCTGCGAGAGGGCGCCTATCCGGAGGGTATCTCCGAGCTGGTAGCCCATCAACCCGCAGAGTAATACAAAAAAACACCTGATTATCGTAAACGTCATTTCTTCTCTCCTCTTGGTTTCTGGAGGAGTTTCCACGGATGCGCCTTGAGGTCTTTCACGAACGCATCCAATTCGTTATAGAGGCCGTCGTCCATGAATAACTTCCCGACGGTGCCTTCCCCCGATTTTACCTTATCCATGACGACGTTCGCGGAAGCCATGAACTTCCTTATGTCGAGCATCGTCGCCTTGAACGCCGCCTGAGTCTCCGGGTCCCCGACGAGGGTGTTCAGGTGCTTTATCGTATCTCCGAGGCCGTTGGCTATCTCATAACCCTTCTGTGTAAGCTTCTCCATCGGGACCGATTCCCTGCCGGCAAGCATCCCGCCCGGCCTGATCACCTCGCTCCCGGGGGTCCCCGGTATGATCTCGACGTATTTTTCGCCTATGAGGCCCAATGTGTTGATGAAGGCCTCCGCGTCCTTCTCGACCTTCGCTTTCTTATCGAGGAGTACATAGAGGTCGACTGCGGTCTTCTTGGCCTGCTCGTCCCTGACGATCTCGATATTCTTGACCTCGCCGAGCTGCACGCCCGCGACCCTTACCGGAGCGGAGATCTCGATTCCGTTGGCAAAATCGAAACGGACCTTTATCGTGTACCTCTGCTGGGAGTATTTTATCTCCTGGGTCATGAATATCATGGATATGCCGATGGCTATGCCTATCGCCACGAAAATACCGACTTTGAATTCGAGGTCCATCCTCCTCTTCATGCTCTCCTCCTGGAATATACTATCATGAGTCCTCTGTTATCGGGCCCTTTGCGGCCCCGGTTATGAACTGTTTTACTATAGGGTTAGAAGTGTTCTTTATCTGCTCGGGCGTGCCCGACTCGACTATCTTGCCCTTGTATAGCATCGCGATCCTGTCGGCTATCTTGTATGCCGAGGTCATGTCATGCGTCACCGCGATGGCCGTCGTCTTCAGTTTTGACTGCAGGCCCTTTATGAGGTCGTTGACCGCGTCAGCCATTATCGGGTCCACGCCGGTCGTCGGCTCATCGTAGAGTATTATCTTCGGGTCCATGCATATTGCTCGCGCAAGCCCGACGCGCTTGCGCATGCCTCCGGAGAGTTCGGAGGGCTTGAGGCCCTCTATACCCTTGAGCCCAACAAGCTCGAGGCATTCCGCTACGCGCTTGTCTATCGAAGCGTCGTCCATCTTCCTGTGCTCGATCAGGTTAAACGCGACGTTATCCCTCACGCTCAGCGAATCGAAGAGCGCGGCGCCCTGGAAGAGCATGCCGAACTTGAGCCGCAGTTCGTTGAGCTCCTTGCCGCCGAGGCGCGTGACATCCTGCCCGTCTATGATGACCTGGCCGGAGTCGGGCTTCATGAGGCCGATTATATGCTTGAGCATTACGCTCTTGCCCGTCCCCGAACGCCCGATTATGACTATCGTCTCGCCGTCTTCGATCGTGAGGTTCACGTTATCGAGGACGACGTTGTCGTCGAATGCCTTGCATAGGTTGATCAGTTCTATCATGTCAGAATGAGAACCCAAAATAGAATAACGCCGTGAACAGGCAGTCGGCCGCTATTATAAGTATGAACGATATGACGACCGCCTTTGTCGTGGCCGCGCCGACACCCTCGGCGCCGCCCTCGACCCTCATTCCCTCATAACACGCTACTATGCATATGACGATCGCGAAAGCGAACGATTTTATGAGCCCTGTAACGATATCCTTTACCTTCAGCGGGTTCCAGGTCATGTCCCAATAGAGGTTGCTCAGGATGTTTAGCCGCCATACGCCTATCATATACCCGCCCAGTATGCCTACGATATCGCCGTAGATCATCAGGAGAGGCAGCATGAAAAAGAGCGCTATGAACCTCGGCACTACGAGATATTTTACCGGGTTCGTAGCGAGCGTCTCGAGCGCGTCTATCTGCTCGGTCACCTTCATCGTGCCGAGCTCGGCGGCTATCGACGCGCCGACCCTTCCGGCGACGACGAGCGCGGTAAGCACCGGCCCGAGTTCCCTTGTCAGCGACAGCGCGACGAGGCTCGCGATATAAAGTTTCGCCTCCATCTTCTGCATCTGGTACGCGCTCTGCAGCGCGAGCACCATGCCGGTGAAGAGGCATGTCAGGAAAACTATCGGCAGGCTGTCTATGCCGACCTTGACCATCTGCTCCAATACCGGCTTGCGCTTGAACGGAGGCACGAATGTCCAGAAGACCGTCCTGACCGCAAGGACCGTGATGCCCCCGGCATAATGCAGGAAGCTCATGAACCGCTCGCCAAGCTGGGTGATCCAACCGCTCATACCTTCAGAACCTCACTTTGTGTTCAACGCCGACGAATTCGTCG
This sequence comes from Candidatus Omnitrophota bacterium, assembly GCA_017992785.1. Lineage (GTDB taxonomy): Bacteria > Omnitrophota > Gorgyraeia > Pluralincolimonadales > Pluralincolimonadaceae > UBA6215. Next base: position 10,052 of record JAGONY010000028.1, read on the forward strand.
TCTTCCTTCATCCTGACCTTCAGGTTCGCCGGCGCGCCAAGCTTATACTCGAGCTCCATCTCGTCGGTACCGGGCCTGTACTGCTCTTTCTGCGCTTCATACGTCTTGAAATTAACCCTGAACTGCTCGTTGAGGTTGGCGCCCGTGACGTATTCATCCCCGATCGGCGTCTTCGTAACGGTCGCGCCCTCCCAGACCACTGACTGGCCTGACTTTATCTCAATATTATTGAATACGCGCGGCGTGCCGATATCCGCCGTATTTATGCTCCCCTCCAGCTCCAACGCCTCCCCATCAGTATAAACTTTTGAATCGATAAATTCAAGTTTTGATCCTCTTCCCCTGATGTTGACCTTCGCCGAATTATAGCCGATCACGCTTATGTTCCCGTTAAAGAACTCGAGCTGGGCGTCTATGTCGGCATCCCTGCCGAGTTCGCCGCGTATATGAAGGTCGCCTGTGACCGTCCCCGAAAGCAGGCCCTTGTCGGTCATGAGGTCCATGAGCCCGCCAAGTTGCGCGCCCTTGAACTTCATGTGGACATCCATATCGTTCCGGCCCGCCAGCAAGACCGAGGCGTTCATTATCATGACATCGCCGTAATTTACGCCTGTCAGCTTCAGGCGGCCGTCCCTGATCTCGAACGCGCCCCTGACTTCCCTGACGGGGTCGTAATTTATTATCGAACCCGACGTGCAGAAATCCCCGCTGACCGATACGGGGCTGCCGTCCGCCCCGTAATTAACTTTTCCGTTTATCACGTAATTAGACATCAGGTCAAGTCCGAACGCTTTCAGGTGGTTCGCGTTGACCTCGAGGGAGAAATCCGGCAGCTTCGAGAAGTCGCCCGATATCCCCAGCCTGCTGACCTCACCCATCGCGGTCGCGTTCCCCTTGATGTCCTCGGGGAAAAGGTCGAAATTAAACCCTTTGCCGGCCGCCTGCAACAGGCCGTTAAGCATCGTATCCTGCCCGAACCTGAAATTGTTGAAAACGACCGCGCCTCCGGACGTCTCGATATTCCCGGCGAAATTCGTGTTCAGCTTATCGAGCGCGTTAAAGGACCCGTGGACGAATATCTTGTCCATCATGCCTTCGAGCTGCGCCCTCAACGTGTAGCCGCGGCCCCTGATAGTGCCTTCGAGCATGACAGCCGAACGGTCCACCGGGAACTTTATCCTGCCGCGTCCCGAGAATTGCTGGCCGAAGATATCGGCGTTGACGCTGTTCGACTCTATACCGCTTTCGCTGATCTTGAAATTCCCGGTGACCGCGGATATTACCCGCACCTTCCGGGGGTTATAGAACGTCCCGTCCCGGACCGATATCACAGCCCCTTCCCAGGACTGCTCGAAGATCTTAGGTATGAGGTATTTTATGTCCTTGTCCGGGAAGAATACCCCGGGAGAGACCACGGTGATCCTGTCGAGCGAATCAAACTTGCCCAGCGCGGCGTCCCAGAGCCGGTAATCGAGCTCAATCGCCTCGGCACAGAAGAAGAGCTCCCTTCGCGATCCCGGTTCCTCGGAAGCCGGCAAAAATACTTTCACGTCTTTCAGCACTATACCGCGGAAGACCCCGCCTTCGAGCCCCCCTATCTCCCCTTCGAGCCCGATCTTGTCCCTGATCATTTCGAGCGCGGACGTCTTAAAATCCGAAAAGAACACCCTGCCGTGCAGGTCCAGGAACAAAAGGGCCG
>JAGONY010000029.1 GCA_017992785.1 Candidatus Omnitrophota bacterium
CCCGTATACGCCGCTGACGGAAAAAGCCAGCAGTTTGATCACTATGATAATCGGCAGCGATTTCGCTATCAGCCCGAAATTATAATGGTCGATTATCCCCTCGTACCTCATTATATAGCTGGACATGTACGCGAGGCATATCAGGACGAAATCGCATATTACCTCGAATATGACCCGCTTGTATTTTACGAGCGCTTCTATCAGCTCGGATTCGTTCTTGTAGAACGAGACCCCTTTATCGCCTGGCTGCCTCACAGAACGCCTCGACACGGTGGGATGGTTCAGGAATATCGCGAACACAGAGACGACCAGCACGAGAAGGGACAGGATCACGGCGCTTACATATATCTTCACGTGCAGGGATACATACGCGGCGGCGCCGAACAGTATGGATATCGCGTAAAGCACCGTGACCGCCTTCCTCTCCTGCCATCCGAGGAAGACCATCCTGTGCGACGTATGGTCCCTTCCGCCTTTCGACACTGACCTGCCGTCGATAGTGCGCGTTACCGCTACGAATAGCGTATCGAATATCGGGACCGCCAGCGCAAGCACCGGGACGAGCAGGACAAGGAAGAGGTGCGAGACCTCCTTCCATGTGCCCATGATCGTGAGCGCGGACAGCGTGAAACCGAGGAACATCGCGCCGCAATCGCCCATGAATATCCTCGCGGGATAGAAATTATGCGGCAGGAAACCGAGGGATGCTCCGGCCATTATCAGCGATACCATCGCTATCTCGTAGCTGTGGAGCGCGAGAGAGCACGCGAAGAGCGTAAGCGACGCTATTGCCGTCACGCCCGCAGACAGACCGTCCATGTTATCGAGGAGGTTGAATGAATTAGTGATCCCGACCATCCACAGGATCGTGATCGGGACCGATATCGCGGCGAACGGTATGACCTTTATCGAGACACCGAACATCACCGCCAGGGAAGCGCACACTATCTGCCCTACGAGTTTCGTCTGTGGGCTCAGCCCCCTGATATCGTCGACGACACCAAGCAGGAATATCGACGCGCCTCCGACGACGAGGCCCATATTCACTTTCCCGCCGCGCATGAAGATAAGGTATGTCGTCATGAACGCCGTGAATATCGCGATGCCGCCCATGAGCGGTATTACCTTCTTATGCCACCTGTCTTCCTTCGGTTTCGCTACGATACCGAGCCGGCCGGCCGCCGCCTTCACGACCGGGGTCGTAAGGAACGCGATAGAAAATGCGGTTATAAAAAGGTAAACATACGCCACAGTTTACTTGTTCCCTTTTATGTATCCTACAACGTCCTCTATTATCGCCTTAAGGTCTGCTGTGGGGTTGAATCCGATCAGGCCGCGTATCTTCGTGGTATCGGGCACCCTTCTCTCCATGTCCTCGAAACCTTCTTCATACGCTTCTTCGTAGGGGATGTTTACGATATTTGACTTGCTCTTCGTTATCTCTATGACCTTCCGCGCGAGGCCCTCTATCGTTACCTCTTCCTGGCTGCCTATGTTGAATACCTGCCCGTAAGCCCTCGGTTCCTCGATAAGCTTCGGAAGCGCCGCAACGACGTCCTTTACGTGCAGGAAGCACCTCGACTGCTTCCCCGAGCCGTATACCGTGATGTCCTTGCCTTCTACCGCCTGCCTGACGAACCTCGGCACGACCATGCCGTACATCCCGGACTGCCTCGGGCCAACGGTATTGAAAAGGCGCACGATCACCGCCGGGACATCCTTCGTCTTCCAGTATGTATAAGCGAGCATCTCGTCGACCGCCTTTGCCGTGGAATAGCTCCATCTCGATTTAAGCGGCGAACCGAGTATCCTGTCCTGGTCCTCTTTCAGCGGCCCCTGCGTATTCTTACCGTATATCTCCGACGTGGAGGTTATAAGCACCTTCTTGTGGTAACGGCACGCCATGCCGAGGACCGTCTCGCTTCCCTTTATGTTGGTGGTGAGCGATTCCAGCGGATGGTTGACTATAAGCTCGACGCCGACCGCCGCCGCGAGGTGGAATATGGCGTCGCAGCGCTCCGCCAGCTTGTCCACGAGGGGCTCATCCAGTATCGTCCCGACCACAAGTTTGAAATCCTTGTTCCCTTCGAGATGCCTTATGTTATCGACCTTTCCGGTGGAGAGGTCATCGAGAACCGTTACTCTATGCCCTTCTTTTAGAAGCTTTTCGGAGAGATGGGAACCGATGAAACCGGCGCCTCCAGTTATGAGGTAATGCACTTATTTATACTCCTTTTTTGTCATTATTATAATCTATTAGGCAATCGGTGTAAAGCCGTTTTATATCGGATACGAGCCTCTCGCTTGAATATCTCCCCATGACCGAGTCCCTTCCCTCCGCGCCGAACGCCGCGCGCTTCGCCTTATCGGCCGCAAGCTCGCGTAATTTTTCCGCGAAAGCCCGGGCGTCTCCGGAAGCGACAAGGTATCCGCTCTTGCCGTCCTGCACCACATCCTTTACGCCGCCTACGTCCGTTGAAACGACCGGCCTGCCGGAAGCAAGGGCCTCAATCAGGGCTACGGGGGTGCCCTCGTTCAAAGAGGTCAGCGCGACGATATCCGAATCTGCGTAAACGCCGGCCACATCCTCTTTCCATCCGCAGAACATTATCCTGCCGTCCAGGCCGCTTTCGGATACATGTTTTTCCAGCGACACCCTCTCCTCGCCGTCCCCTATTATTGCGAACCTTATATCCGAGGCGGGGGCGCCGGTCATAATAATTTTTGCGGCATCTATGAACATCCTGTGGTTCTTGACGGGGACCAGCCGGCCTATTATCGAGACAAGCACCGTATCGTCCCCGATGCCGAGCTCCTTCCTGAATCTCCCGTCCCTTCCGCCGATACCGGCGTACCTGCCCAGCTCCAGGCCGAGCGGGACAACCTTTATCTTACGTTCTGCGGCTATCCGGTATTTACCGGAAATATCCGACTTTTGCGCTTCGCTGACTACAATTATATATTTAGTGAAGCAGGCCAGGGCCCTCTCTATTGTGAGGAAGACTGCCGTCTGCAGCCTGCTGAAATATCCGTCGAATATATGGCCGTGGAATGTATGTATCCTTACGGGGACGCCGGCGGTTACCGCCGCCGCCCTGCCTAATGCCCCGGCCTTAGCCGTGTGGGTATGGACTATATCCGGCTTGAATTCCCTTATCGCCTTGAGTATGACAAGGAACGCGCGCAGGTCCTTTACCGGGTTTATGCTCCTGCACAGCTCCGGGATCATGATCGGATTGACCCCTTTTGCATCCGCGAGGTAGGACATATCCTTTTCGGACCTGTCCACGTTCCCGCAGACAAGGACGGATTCATAATCCCCTCCGTTAAGTGCCGACGTCAGGAGTATGGTATGTATGGCGGGCCCGCCGACGTTAAGTCGTGCGATCACCCTCAGGATCTTTATCTTTTTCCGCTGCATCTTCTCAGGATACCGATGATCTTGCTGTTTTCCTTAAACACGTTCCATCGCGCCCCGGACAGGAAGATCTCTGCATGGACTAGCAGGGCATCTACCTCATCCGCTATGCGCCTGAATCCGCTTCCCTCATAATATGGCCCTATCAGCGATTCCGCGCCGCAGAACGACCTCTTTACAGCACCAAGCAGCGCGCTGTCGTAATAAACGCATCCGTTCGATCGCCTCGAGATCCTGGCCAGGAGGCTTCCTTCAATGCATGCCGACAGGATAACCGCAGATCCCCTTAACATCTTCATCACCGAGCTCTGCAGGAATACGGATTCAATATTGTCGACGCAGCGGCTATAAACGTTCCAGATATAACGCGTTGATTTTATCAGCACGCTTACGTCAGTCCTGTTCCTCTTCATTTCTCGATCTTCACCACTATGCCCTGCATGCTGTAGAAATCGGTTTTAAATACGATATTGCTCCCGATCCTGACCGAATACCCCTCGAAATCGAGCGCACCGTTGTTGTTGGTGCAGTTCAACTCGAAGGATGCCCGTATATCCCTCGTCGTGGGGTCTTCCATGATGACCACCTGGTCGTTATTGCCCAAGGCGGCGAAACGGCTGTTCTCGCTGGAGATTATCCTCTTAAGGACGCCTGCCGCTTTGCCGCCTGCACCCTTGTTGATATCACCTTCCTTGAGCACCGACGCCAGTTCCGGCATGATCTTCAGGAACTTGATCTCGGCGATGACCTTCTCGTATTTCTTTTCCGCCGGCTTCTTCACCTCCGTAAGCCTGTTGCCGTAATAAAAGACCGGAATCATGCTCAATAGCAGGACCACAAAGATGAAATCAATGATATTGACCTTCCCGAATATCCTTCCCTTTTCGTCTATCATCTTCATTTTTCCCGCTCCTTTTTAGATATATCCTTTTACCAGATAATATACTATACCGGCATACTCGTGTAAAATCCCCTTTATCTGCCTCGGGGACGCGCCGAATCCGTGTTTGTAGAACTTGCTGTCTTTTATGGGCGTATATACGACATCTACGCCTTCCCCGAGTTTATCATAAACCAGCGAGGCGCGCCTCATGTGATAGGGCGAGCTTACGAGAAGGATCTTCTTCCAGCCGTTCCTGCGCACGATATCGCTCGTGTTCTTCACGAATTCATAGGTATATCCTGACCTGTCTTCGAGCGTTATCGCGCTTGCGGGCACTCCCATAGATACCGCCAGCGCTTTCATTATATCGACTTCCTTTATCGCGTAGGAATATCCCGACGAGAAGACGATGTTTTTCGCGTAGCCCTCCTTATAGAGCTCGACCGCGTATCCGACCCTCTCCTCGTATCCCTGCCCCTGCTTCCCCGATTCCCCGGCGCCGCCCGCGAAGACGACTATCGCGTCCGCTTTTTGCGGCTCTTCGCTTATCTTCAGCGGCTCCGCAAGGAACCATACCGCGGGCGTACAGAATACCAGCAGCAGCGCCGCTGCGGTATATATGACAGGCCGCACGATCCTGCGCCTTGCCGCGGCGAACAAACCCGCGAGGCTGTCCTTCCATCCGGCTTCGCTCTTCTTCGCCTTCTCCTCTATCGCCTCGTCTATGGCCGCGCTCATAAGCTCTATACGCGACTTCCAGCTGTTCTCCGAAGCCGCCGATATCCTCTTCTCTCTCAGCGAATCGCTGTCCTCCGCTATCGCCCTGGACAGCAGCGAAGAGAACTCCTGCCTGTCCTTTCCTATATATACGATGCCGCCGTATCTCGCATTGAACGTATCCACTTCGGGAAGGTAAGATGATACGACGGGCTTGCCCATCGAAAGGTATTCGTTAAGCTTTGTCGGGTAGACGTTCTTCGTATACTCCGTCAACAGGTAAGGAATGACGGCAGCGGTAAAATGCTTCACGAGGTTGGGGAGCTCTGAATGCTTGCGTCCCCCCAAAAGACGGATGTTGGGGCAGCCGGACAGCTGCGAGACATCTGTCTGCACCGGCCCTACGAATACGAACTGCATCTCAGGATGCGCCGAGGCGGCATATTTGACAAGCTCGAAATCTATCCACTTGTGCACCCCTCCGACATAACCTATGACCGGAGGCTTCAGGCCTTTCAGTTCTTCGGGTACCTGCGTGGGCTCCTTCCTTACCGCCTCGAAGCTCTCGATATTCACGCCGAACGGGAAGAGCGTAACGTTGCCGTTGAACCTCGCGCAATGGTCATAAAGGGCCTGCGAGGTCACGAACACGCGGTCCGCGAGCCCGATTAATTTCTTTTCGTAAGCGGTTATCTTTTTCGCGGACGCGGAACTTACCGCGAAATTATCTATGCAATAATACACGAGCAGTTTCTTGTCTATATTCTCTATGATATCCATCGCGGTCCCCGTCGGAAGGAACGTCCATATGACCGGGTTCGCGAAATTCATCGCCCTCATCCATTTCTTGATCACAGACAGCAGGATGAACTTATTGATGGCCCTCGCAATGCGCGAGTACGGGAACGGCAGGACTATAGGGGAATATATATAAAGGTTCTTCGCTTCTTCCCTTATGCCCTTGACGCCCCTGAAGTAATCCTTGAACCTCTTGCGCAGCCGGGATATGTCCCTTATCTTCGGCGCGCGCACGCCGGTGTTCTCGATGAACAGGACACGGTTGCCGTTCGCGGCGAACGCGGACATGATCTCCTGGTGCCCCTGCCATATAAAGTCCCAGTCGATCGAAGATATGCATATTATATCCTGGTTCTTAAGCATTTTTACCCCTCATTCAACGGTCGATGAACCTCTTATGCCACAGCTCGAGCATCAGCATCGCCCATAACTGGAACGAATAATCCTTCCTGCCGGAGGTATGGCTCTCTACCATTGCCCTTACAGCCTCCTGCCTGAAATACCCCCTCGAGAGCGCGGCCTTTGAAAGCAGCGTCTCAGCCAGCATGCCCTTAAGTTCGCCCCTGAACCACGCACTTACAGGCACGCCGAAGCCCATCTTCCTTCTTGAGAGTATATCACCCGGTATCGTCCCGGAGAAGGCCTTTTTGAGTATGTACTTCTTGACGCCTCCCCTTATCTTATAAGATGCGGGAAGGGACGCCGCGAATTCCATAAGCTTGTGGTCGAGGAACGGAGAGCGTCCCTCGAGCGATGCCGCCATGCCCGCGATATCTACCTTTACGAGCAGGTCGTTCGGAAGAGAAGTGTTGACGTCGGCCTTCAGCAACCTGTCGAGCATGTCCGGGCACGACTTGTCTTCTGTATACGGCTTAAGCATTCCAAGCGGCCCGCCTGTATCTATCCGGCCGAGGTAATCCCCTGAATACAGCCATTCCGGTTTTACGTCGCCGGCTATGCCGACCCACCTTAAATACCTCTCTGCTGCCGGCAGGCCCGCGTTAGTGAGGAACCTCCTCGCCCTTCGCGCGAGGTCCTTAGGGTCCGTCGAATCCGGCAATACGCCTGCGGCAGTCCTCGCCGCCGCGCCGAGCCCGAGGCCCCTGATCTTCTCTGCCGCGCTCATCGCCTGGTAACGCTCATATCCGGCGAAGGACTCGTCTCCGCCGTCGCCGTTGAGCGCGACAGTCACGAACGCGCGCGTCTCCTTCGATACGTAATAAGTCGGTATGCATGACGAGTCGGCATACGGTTCGCCGTACCTTTCCGCGAGCATGCCTACGATATCGAGCGCGTTCGGCTTCACGATGAACTCCCGGTGCTCGGTGCCGAAGAGGCCCGATATCTTCCTCGCGTATTCGAGCTCGCTGTAGTCCTTCTCCTCGAAGCCTATCGTAAAGGTCCTGACCTTCCCCGCAGAGAGAGCGCTCATCATCGCAACCACACAGCTTGAGTCGACCCCGCCGCTCAAGAACGCGCCGAGCGGGACGTCGCTGAACAACCTGATCTTTACCGCTTCTTCCGCAAGCCTTTTGACCTCGGCCGCGGCGTCTTCCTCGCTAATATTGATCTTCTTTGAGTAATCCAGTTCCCAGTAGCGTTCGACCTTGATGCCGGATTCCGAAAGCGTAAGGTAATGCGCGGGCGGCAGCTTGTTTACGCCTTCCAGCGCCGACATGGGCGCCGGCACGTAACCGAGGCTCATGTAGTAGTATATCGCGTCATCGCTTACCTTCCGCGCTATCTCACCGTTCCTTAGGAGCGCCGCGAACTCGGACGCGAACACGAACCTTCCGTCCTTATACCGGTACAAGAACGGCTTCTTCCCGACCCTGTCCCGGGCCGCAAAAAGCGCCTTTTTATTATCATCCCAGATCGCGAACGCGAACATCCCCCTTAGCTTTTCTACACACTCAACGCCGTGCTCCTCGTACAGGTGTAAAAGCGTCTCGGTGTCGGAATGCGACCTGAATTTATGGCCCCTGCTCTCGAGACCGGGCCTCAGTTCTTTGTAGTTATATATCTCGCCGTTCAGGACAAGCCATACGGAACCGTCCTCGTTCGACATCGGCTGCTTCGCGCACGACGAAAGGTCTATGATGCTCAGCCTCCTGTGGCCGAGCGCGGCCGAAGGGCCCCTGCCCGGGGTATTCAGGTATATCCCCTCATCGTCGGGCCCCCTGTGCTTCATCTCGGAGCACATCGCCTTTACCGCATCGGCGCCGACAGACCTTCCGGATATATCTATGATCCCGCAGATCCCGCACATGCTTATTTCTCCCCCGCCGTTTTCCTGATCATCCCCATTATCTTAGGCGCGTTGACCTCGAGCGAATACCTTTCCAGGACGGTCCTGCGCCCGGCTTCGCCTATCCTTTGCCTCAGGCTGGCGTCCCCCATAAGCTTCGACAATTTCTCGACCCATTCCGCGGTGTCCTTTGCGAGGAAACCGTTCCTGCCTTCCTCTATTATTACCCTGTTCGGGCTCGCGTTCGACGCGACGCACGGTATGCCGACGCTCATATACTGTATCGTCTTGAACCCCGTCTTGCCCGCGGTCCATTCGTCGTCCGTGAGGGGATAAACACCGATGTCGATCGACTGGAACTCGGCTATCTCGTCCTTAAGGCTCCAGTCCTTATATATGACCTCGGCCCCGGGCACTTCCATTATCCTGCCTGATGCGCCTATGATCTTCAACCTGAACTGAAGGCCTCTTTTCACGAGTTCTTCAAAAACACCCTTTATGGACTCGAGGTATTTCGCGGTGCTATGGCTTCCTATCCAGCCTATTGTGATCCGGCCCGCAGGCCGTCCCGCAGGTTTACCTGCGGGATAGCTTAACGGCTTAAATTTCTCGGTGTCGACAGATGTATGTATTACCGTAACTTCCCTATTATACTTTGACACGTATTCCGCAAGATATTCGTTACATGTTATTACACGCCTGCTCATCGCTATTATCTTGGGTATCTTCCACGGGCATTTCAACCCCTTCAGGAAACTGTTCGTGCTGCTCGCCGATCCGAGGTATATCGCGTCGTCGAGGTCGTATATTATCTTTTTGCCTGCTGCGGCGAGAAGCCATTCTATGGCCGGAGGCCCGAACGGGAACGCCTCGAGGTGTATGAATACAACGTCTGACGAGAACGCGGCAAACAGGTCGGCTATCCTCCTGAACGAGCCGGCCGCGAAATACGCAAGCTTCCTGAGGTACATCCCCTTCTTATAAAGTATCCTGTAAAACGCGGAACTGACGAACGGCCTGACCTCGCATTCGATGCCGTTCTGCCTCAGGTAGGGTATATACTGCTCCACCCTGTACCTGCTGCTGGGCCCTTCCGTAGGATACGGTTCCAGGAACAATACTCTCATTTCAGGGCTTTCAGGTACTCCTTCAAAGCGTCCTGCCACGGCCTTGTCTTATCGAGGCCGAGCTTCGAGAGGTTACTGTTCAGCATCGCCTCCGACCTGCCCCTCGGCGCCGGAAGCGGGAAGGCGTCCGAAGTGACCGGTTTTATCACCACATCTTTCCTGCCGAGGTATTCGGCGATCTTTACTGCTATATCATACCGCGTGCATATCCCCTTGTTCACGCAGTGGTACAGGCCGTATTTCCCGCTCTTTACTATGTCGACTATGCCCCGCGAGAAGTCCGTCGTGAATGTCGGGCTTCCCGTCTTGTCCGTTACGACCGATATCTCCTTCTTCGTGTTCAGCAACTGGATGATCTTCCAGACGAACTTCTTGTCCTTGTTGTGCCCGCCTATCATCCATCCTGCGCGCACGATAAAGTACTTCTTCAACAGCGACCGGACGGATTCCTCGCCCTTTAGTTTGCTCATTCCGTATATGCTTATCGGGTTGGGTTTGTCCGTCTCTTTATAACCGCCTTCCTTCTCGCCGTCAAATACGGCGCCCGTGCTTATGTATACCATCGCGATATCCAGTTCTTTGCAGATCTGGGCGATATTCTCCGTCCCCTGCCAGTTCGTCGCGTAGGCGTGTTCGGGCTGCAGCTCGCACTTGTCGACGTCGGTCTCCGCGGCGAGATGGAATATTATCTCGGGACGCGCCGCTTTTACGACGGATAGCATCCCGTTTATGTCCCTTATGTCGCATTTCGTTATGCCCTCTTCGCCCGCGATATCCGTGGGTATGAGCTCATAACCGTTCTTAATGAGCAGCGGGCATAACGCGTCCGCGAGCATCCCGTTCGCTCCGGTGACCATAACTTTATTCTTCATTATCTCTTCCCTTTCCTCTTTTTGAGCACGCTATCGTAGACATCCATATATTTTTCTACTCCCGAACCGAGCGAAAACCCGCTCTCGGCCGCGTTGCGGCAGCGCTTATATGACTCAGGGCCTTCGGCCGCTATCGAGGCGATCCTGCGAGCGGCTTCCCTGTATTCAGTACGGCTGAAACCGTTGACGACAGCGCCGGCGGAGTTCTCCATTACCGTCTGCGCGGTATCGCCTATGCCCGAGTTTATGACCACCGGCAGCCCGCACGAAAGGTACTCCGCGAATTTGATTGGGCACGACGACCTCTTCGACAGGACCGGCCTTATGAAGAATATACCCGCATCAGCCGCGCAAAGATATTCCGGCATCCTGTCATATTCGGCGCCCGTGACTATCACGTCGCGGTCCGTAAGGCCTTTTTCATCCCTCTGCCTGATGACCGCTTCCCTGTCTATATGGGTAACGAAGATCATGCACGCGCCGGGTATCTCTTCCTTCGCGGCAACAAGGAAATCAAGCATCTCAGACGGCATGTACCATGTGCCGATAGAGCCGGTATAGATGAACATGAACCGGCCGGCAAAACCGGGGGCGACCTTCTCCCTTAGCGCCTGCTTTCCCTCGGCGGGCCTTTTGAATTTATCAAGGTCTACGCAGCACGGTATCACGTGTATGTTGAGCCCGCTGCCACCGCCTCCCAGGTAATCCCCTTCGACGAGAAATTTCCTTATGTTCTCCGTAAGGACGACGACCGCGTCGGCTTTTACCAGAAGGAATTTCTCGATGCGCCGCACGGCCCTGTAAACAGCGCCGTCCCTTTTCCAGATGCCGCCGTCGGCGTATTCCTCCGCCATAAGGCCCCGTTCGTCATACACGAACTTCTTCCGCGTCAATAAAGCTATCAGGTACGCCATCACGGCAGGGACGGTCGCCCGCGCATGTATTATGTCCGCCTTGTGGGATAGCGCCAGTTTGGTCCCCGCGGCAATA
>JAGONY010000030.1 GCA_017992785.1 Candidatus Omnitrophota bacterium
GGACACGCCGGTCAAGAGGATCCTTGAGAATAAGCTTAAGATGCCCGTGCTTGCGGATAACGACGTCAATGTCATGGCGCTCGGTGAATGCAAGTTCGGCGCAGGAAAGGGAGCCGTAAACGCGGTCTGTATAACGCTCGGTACCGGCGTAGGAGGCGGCGTCATAATAGGCGGCGGCCTTTACCGCGGGTCCACCTTCTCGGCCGGCGAAGTCGGGCATATGCCGCTTAAGGATGCCCCGGCAGGGCTCAAGTGCAATTGCGGCGGTTACGGATGCCTTGAAAGATATGTGGGCAACAGGCATATTTCGCAAGAATACAGGTCGATGAAGAAAGGCAAAGTTCCCCTTATGAGCCCCGAGTCGATAAGCATCGCGGCAAAGAAGGGCGACAGGGCAGCCATCGAGCTCTGGGACAGGGTGGGCAGCAGGATCGGGACGACGCTCGCGGGTATAGTGAACCTGCTGAACCCCGAGATAATAATTGTAGGCGGCGGTGTGTCGGAGGCGGGCGAGCGCCTCTTTGGCCCTATGCGCGAGGCCGTGAAAAAGCGCGCGATGAAGATACCGGGCGGCGCCGTAAGGATTGTCAAGGCGAAACTGGGCAACGACGCCGGCGTGATAGGGGCCGCGGCCCTCTTCTTTTAACCATCTAAACGATCGGAAACGGGAATTGCTTAATAACAGGAACCTTGCTGTGGTCTTTGTTGTTGCCTTTGCGGCGCTGCTGGCATGCCCCAGCGCGTCCGCCGAGGACGGGAGCAAGGTGCCGTCGCTGGATTTCAACAAGGACAGCAAGGAACCCGTCATAATAAACGGCGACACGGTCGAATATAACGAGGCCGGAAAGACCGCCAGCGCGAACGGCAACGTATCGATAATATACCAGGACCTGAAGGTAACCTGCAGGAAGGCCATATTCCATTCCGATACGAAAGAGGTCATCGCGGAAGGCGATGTAATCCTCACGCAGGACAAGAACTATTTCAAGGGCGAGAAGGTGGTCTATAACATAGAGACGAAAACGGGCACCGTCATAAAGCCGAACGTTTTCATAGACCCGACATTCTACGGCGGCGGCGAGAAGGCAGAGAAGCTCGACAAGGACCATTACTATATCAAACGCGGTTTTGTGACCACCTGCGAACGCGAGCATCCGCATTACAGGGTACAGTCGAAGCAGCTGAATATCTATCTTGATGACAGGGTAACCGCGAGCAATATCCTCCTTTTTGTCGGCAACGTCCCGATCTTCTATTTCCCGTATTACAGCCATTCCCTGAAAGACAAGCATCCCGGCGTCACGGTGATCCCCGGAAAGAACGACGACTGGGGATATTTCGTGCTGACGTCATGGCGCTACTACATCAACGATAACCTCAGGGGCCGCATCCATATCGACTACAGGGAGAAGAGGGATTTCGCGTACGGCATCACGACGAATTACGGCACCGAGGATTACGGGAGCGGCATCTTCAGGTTCAATTATTTCGACGAGAAGAAGGAACGCATCTGGAGCAGCAGGCCGGAGGAAGGGCTCGACTCCCCGGGTTCGGAGGTAAGAAGGTACCGCGCGCAGATGAGGCATAAATGGCAGATGGACCCGATCACTCAAGGGGTCTTCGAGTTCAACAAGATGTCCGACACGAACGTGATCAAGGATTATTACATTAAAGACTACCAGCGCGACATGGTAAACAGCAATTACGCCTCGGTCATAAGGGCGGACAAATACTATACGACGAGCCTGCTCGCGCAGAAGAGGATGAACCGGTTCGATTCCGTCGTGGAGTACCTGCCGCAGGTCAAGATCGAGACGACGAGCATAAAGATAGGCAAAAGCAGCTTCTACTATGACGGCCTCGCGTCGGTATCGAACCTTAACAAGCTCGAACCGTCGCCGGTAAACTCCGTCGCCAGCACGAACAGGCTCGACACGAACAACAAGCTCTCGTACCAGTCGACGCTCTTCGGTTGGCTTTCGGTAACCCCGTTCGCCGGCACGAGGCAGACCTTCTACAGCAGGGACCTGGAAGGCGACAACAATTTCGTGCGCGGGGTCTTCTTCACCGGTACGGACGTCAGCACCCGCTTTTACAAGGCGTATGATTATAATTCCAGGATGTGGAATATGGAGATAAACGGCATAAGGCATGTTATCGCGCCAAGCGTAAAATATTCGTACACGCACGAGCCGACCGTCAACAGGTCGAAGATCGGCCAGTTCGACGAGGTCGATAATATCGGCTTCGAGAACGTGATAACACCTTCCCTCGAGAACAAGCTCCAGACGAAACGAATAGTCGGCGGCAAGATGACGACTGTTGACCTCGCGAGGTTCATGATCAGCACGAATTACAATTTCGCGACCGAGACAGATAAGGGCGGCAAGCTCGGTAATTACAACCTCAGCTTTGAATCGAAGCCGTATAACTGGATGAGGATCCTGTCCAACGCGGTATATAACCCGCACAGGGCGAGGTTCGAATCGTTCAGTTTCAACTTCGCGGGCAATCCCGAGCTCGATTTCGACAACCAGGACCTGAGGCAGGAGGTATATACGGATTTAACGAGGAAAAGATGGGGTTACGGCGGCGGGTACAGGTGGGATAACGACCTCGGCAGCCTCATAGAGAGCCAGTTCATGTTCAACGTCACGCCGAAATGGAAGATAACCGCCTATAACAGGTTGGACCTGAAGCGGTTCGGCACGGCCGTCGACGGGACGCCGAAGAAATTTATCAACAGCATGGCCGAACAGGAATACAGGGTCAGCCGCGACCTGCACTGCTGGATAGGCGATTTCGTGTATAACATATCGAGGGACCACGGGCATACGTTCATGGTGATATTCAGGATAAAAGCGTTCCCGGATGTCCCGATCGAGTTCGAACAGAACTATAACCCGCCGATGTTCGGTTCGGCGATGCCCCCGGGCTAAACAAGGCAGGAGATATATGAAAATAACGGTGATAGGGGCAGGATACGTCGGGCTTGTAACGGCGGCGTGCCTTGCAGACCTCGGCAACGAAGTCGTATGCAACGATATCGACGGGGCGAAGATCGCCCAGCTTAACAGGGGCAAGGTGCCGATATACGAGCCGGGCCTTGACGACCTCATAAAGAGGAACCGCAGGAAGCGCAGGCTCAAGTTCACGACGAACCTGAAGGGATGCGTAGAATCGAGCGCGGTGATCTTCATTGCGGTCGGTACGCCGCCTAAGGACAGCGGAGAAGCGGACCTCACGCATATAGAGGCGGTCGCGAGGGATATCGCGAGATACATGAAGTCATACCACCTCGTCGTCGAGAAATCCACAACGCCGGTCGAGACGGGGAGCTGGATCAAGAAGACGCTCGAGGCGTACGCGCGAAAGAACGTGAAATTCGACGTCGCGTCGAACCCCGAGTTCCTCAGGGAGGGTTCGGCGATAGGGGATTTCATGCACCCCGACAGGATAGTCATCGGCGTCGAGAGCAGGAAAGCGGAACAGGTGCTCACGGAGATCTACAGGCCGCTCGGCGCGGAAATAATCGTGACGAACATCAACAGCGCGGAGATAATCAAGCACGCGTCGAACTCGTTCCTGGCCACGAAGATATCGTTCATCAATGCCGTCGCGAACATCTGCGAAAAGGCGGGGGCGGATGTCGAGGAGGTAGCGCGCGGGATGGGTCTCGACAAGAGGATAGGCAGGTCGTTCCTTGACGCCGGCATCGGGTTCGGAGGATTCTGCTTCCCGAAGGATATCGAGGCGTTCATACACATATCGGAGAAGATCGGTTATAATTTCGAGCTGCTGAAGTCGGTCAAGAGGATAAACGAGGCGCAGAGGGCGCTCCTCGTAAAGAAGATAGAAAAAGCGGTCTGGAACATAAAGGACAAGAAGATCGCGATGCTCGGGCTCGCGTTCAAGCCGAACACCGACGACATGAGGTTCGCGCCTTCGTTGACCATAGCCGAGAAGCTCAGGCAGGAAGGCGCGCATATAAGGGCCTACGACCCTCAGTCGATGTCAAGGGCGAAGAAGCTGCCGGAGTTCAAGGGCGTGAAGTTCTGCGAAGGCCCTTACGAGGCGGTCAAGGGCGCGGATTGCACCGTCATCGTGACGGAATGGAACGAATTCAAGGAACTCGACCTCAAGAAAGCGAAGAAACTGATGAGGCAGCCGGTCATCGTAGACGGAAGGAACATCTACGATCCGAAAAAGATGAAGGAGCTCGGGTTCAGGTACAGCTGCATAGGGAGGACATAGAGATGATAGAAGGCGTGAAGATAAAGAAGCTGAGGGCGATCCCCGACGAGAGGGGAAAGCTCATGGAGATCCTCCGGAACGACGACGAGATATTCGAAAAGTTCGGCCAGGTGTATTTCACGACCGCGTTCCCCGGCGTCGTAAAAGCGTGGCATTTCCACAAGAAACAGGACGACCATTTCGTCTGCCTGCAGGGAAAGATAAGGTTGGGGCTCTATGACGCGAGGGAGGGCTCTAAGACGAAGGGCGAGGTGAACGAGTTCATCCTTTCCCTTGAGGACCCTTTCATGGTAAAGATACCGAAGGGCGTTTACCACGGTTTCAAGTGCGTCGCTGACATCGAGTCGATGATCCTGAACGTGCCTACCATGGCGTATAACCCAAAGGAACCGGATGAGTTCAGGCTCGACGCATACGATAACGACATACCGTTCGACTGGAGGAAATAATGGCGCCGCGCGGAGTAATACTCGCCGGAGGCCTCGGCAAGAGGCTCGACCCGCTGACGCGGATAACGAATAAGCACCTTTTGCCCGTCTACGACAGGCCTATGATATATTACCCTATACAGACGCTTGTCGACGCGGGGATAAGGGATATACTTATCGTGACCGGCGGCAATAACGCGGGTGATTTCCTGCGCCTGCTCGGCAACGGCTCCGAGTTCGGCCTCAACCACATCAACTACACCTACCAGAGGGGCGAGGGCGGCATCGCGGAAGCTCTGGGCCTTGCGAAACATTTCGCGCAGGGCGAGAAGATAGTAGTAATACTGGGCGACAACCTCATAGAGAAGAGCATAAAGAAGTATGTGGACGATTTTATCGGCCAGCCGGAAGGCGCGAAGATACTCCTGAAGAAGGTCCCGGACCCGCAGAGGTTCGGCGTCGCCGAGATAAAAGGCGGGAGGATAACAGGCATCAAGGAGAAACCGCGGAAACCGAAGTCCGACCTCGCCGTCACCGGCATTTATATGTACGACCCGAAAGTATTCGATATCATAAGGCCCCTGAAACCCTCGAAGAGGGGCGAGCTCGAGATAACCGACGTTAACAACGAGTATATAAAGCTCGGTGAGATGACCTTCGACGTCCTCGACGGGTGGTGGACGGATTGCGGGACCTTCGAGTCGCTCTTCAGGGCGAACAAGCTTGTAGAGGAAGGCCTCAGAAGGAAAGGCGGCAGATAATGAGGATACTTGTCACCGGAGGCGCCGGATTCATCGGCTCGAACTTCATCAGGTATGTGCTCGGCAAGAATAAGAGCTGCGAGATAGTCAACCTCGATAAGCTAAGCTACGCCGGGAATCCCGAGAACATGAAGGATTTTGAAGGGAACCCGAACTACACGTTCATCAAGGGCGACATATGCGACCATGATACCGTCGAGAAGGCGATGGACGGCTGCGATTACGTCGTGAACTTCGCGGCAGAAAGCCATGTCGACAGGTCGATACATTCGGCCGACGAATTCATACGCACGAACATCCTCGGGACTAACATCCTGCTCGAGAAGGCGAGGATGAAAGGCGTGGTTAAGTTCATACAGATATCCACGGACGAGGTCTACGGCTCGATAGACAACGGCTCGTTCACGGAATCGAGCACGCTGGTCACGAACAGCCCCTATTCGGCGAGCAAGGCGGCCGCGGAGCACATGTGCCGCGCGTATTACGTGACCTTCGGCCTGCCGGTAGTCATAACGCGCAGCTCGAATAATTTCGGGCCTTACCAGTACCCGGAAAAGTTCGTGGCCCTGAGCATAACGAACCTGCTTGAGGACAAGAAGGTGCCGCTTTACGGCGACGGCAAGAACGTGCGCGACTGGCTCTTCGTCGAAGACAACTGCGACGGCATATATTTCGTGCTGAACAAGGGCACGGCCGGGGAAGTATACAATATCGCCGGCGGCTACGAGATGATGAATATCGAGATGGTGCGCGCGATACTCAAGGCGATGGCCAAGGACGTATCGATGGTCGAATACGTGAAGGACCGCCTCGGCCACGACAGGAGGTATTCGCTCGACGACTCCAAATTGAGGGCGATGGGATGGAAGCCCGGCCACACGTTCGCGTCGGCCCTGGATAAGACGGTCAAGTGGTACGAAGGCAACCGCGACTGGTGGATGAAAATAAAACATAAAGACACATACAAGAGCTATTATAAGAAGCAATATAAGTGATGGGATCGAAGGTCGTCGTAACCGGCGCTACCGGCATGCTTGGCCGCGATATATGCCTGGCGTTCTCGGGGACGAACGAGGTAATAAGCGAGCGCATTGACATAACCGACAGGGAAGCGTTCCTTGAATACGCGCGGTCGCACGCGCCGCAGGCCATTATAAACACGGCCGCGATAGCCGATGTCGACCGCTGCGAGCGTGAACCCGCGGAGGCGTTCAGGGTCAACGCCGAAGGCGCGAGGAACGCTGCGGACGCGGCCGCAGCCGCGGGAGCTGTACTCGTCCATATCAGCACAGATTACGTCTTCGACGGGGAGAAGGCCGGGGGTATGGCCTATACGGAAGAAGACAGGACCGGGCCGCTGAGCGCCTACGGCAGATCGAAATTAACCGCCGAAGGATACGTAAAGTCGTCGGGTTGCAGGTACGCGATAATCCGCTCAAGCTGGATGTTCGGGCCCGGCGGCAAAAATTTCGTCGATTCCGTAATAGAAGCGTCGCAGAAGTGCGGCAAGGTCAGGGCGATATCCGAAAAGTACGGCGGCCCGACATATACGGCGGACCTCGCCGGGGCCATAAGGGCGCTGGTTGGGAAGATGGCAGCGGGCGGCGCCAAGCCGGGGATATATAACATATCGAACTCGGGTGTATGCTCGCGTTACCAGTTCGCGAAAGAGATATTGGATCTCTGCGGGATTACCGCGGAGGTCGTCCCGATAACCGCGAAAGAAGCGGGCGGGACGGCCATAAGGCCGAGGATGACAGAACTGGACAATTCGAAGATAGAAGGCGTCCTCGGATACAAGTTGAGGCATTACACCGAAGCGTTCAAAGAGTACATAATGAGAAAGAGGGGGAATAAGGTCTGATGGCAACCAAGTTCAGTGACAAGATCAAAAAGAAGAAGGCGAAGATCGCGGTCATAGGCCTCGGATATGTCGGGCTTCCGCTTGCGGTTGAATTCGCGAAAGAGGGGTTCCGCGCCCTCGGCGTAGACCTCGACAGGAGGAAAGTCGACTCGATAAATTCCGGGGATTCGTACATCCTCGATATCCCGAGCGAAGAGATAAGGCCGCTCGCGAAGAAGGGCATACTGAAGGCGACCTCCGATTATTCCAGGTTAAAGGATGTCGACGCGATAATAATATGCGTCCCTACACCCCTCAGGAAGACGAAAGACCCCGACATGTCGTTTATCGTGTCGGCGGCCGATGCCATTGCCAAGAACCTCAGGAAGGGGCAGGTCATCGTGCTCGAGTCGACGACATACCCCGGTACCACCGAAGAGGTTATACTTCCCATGCTCGAGGGTACGGGGCTGAAGGTGGGCAGGGATTTCTCCCTCGGTTTCTCGCCGGAGAGGATAGACCCGGGCAACCCGAGGTATATGACGCATAATATACCGAAGGTCATCAGCGGAATGACCCCGCAGTGCAGGCAGAATATAGCCCTGCTGTATTCACAGATAGTGGAAAAGGTCGTGACCGTCTCGTCGGTGAAAGTGGCTGAGATGGTAAAACTGCTCGAGAACACGTTCAGGTCGGTCAACATAGGGCTCGTAAATGAACTCGCCCTTATGTGCGACAGCCTGAAGGTCGACGTATGGGAGATCATCGAGGCCGCGAAGACGAAGCCGTTCGGGTTCATGCCTTTTTATCCGGGGCCGGGCCTCGGGGGCCATTGCATACCGATAGACCCGATATACCTGGCGTGGAAGGCAAGGATACAGGGTTTTGAGCCGAGGTTCATCGACCTCGCGTCCAAGATAAACGCCGATATGCCGGAGTATGTGGCCGAGAGGATATCACGCTCGCTTAACAGCAGGTTCGGGAAAGCGGTCAAGGGAGCGAAGGTCCTGATAATAGGCCTGTCGTATAAGAAGGACGTGACCGATACGAGGGAGTCGCCCGCGTACGAGGTGATAGAAAAGTTGAAGGAGCGCGGCGCTTTGATATCGTATTATGACCCGTTCGTGCGGGAAGCGGTATTGTGCGGGCATAAGGTCAAGTCCGTGCCGTTGAGCGCGGCGGAGATAAGGAAGAACGACTGTGTCGTAATAGTGACCGACCATTCAAGCATCGATTACGACCTCATCGTCGAGAACGCGAAGTTCGTGCTCGATACGCGAAATGCTCTCAGGAACATAAAAAAACGCGATAAAATAGAAAGGCTGTAAGCTGATGGCGAGATACCTTGTAACAGGCGGCGCGGGATTCATCGGCTCGAACATTACCGATGAACTCGTCCGTCGAAAGCAGGAAGTCAGGGTTTTCGACGACCTCTCATCCGGCAGTAAGGATAACCTGAAGGCCGTGATGAATGAAATAGAGTTCATAGAAGGAGATATAAGGGATGCGGCGCTGCTGAAGAAGTCGCTGAAGGGATGCGATTATGTCATACACCAGGGGGCGCTGCGCTCGGTCCCGAAATCGATGACGAATCCCGGGCTTTATGACGAAGTCAACGTGATGGGGACGCTGAACGTATTATCCGCGGCGGCCGAGAATAAGGTCAAGAGGGTCGTATTCGCTTCCTCGAGCTCTGTCTACGGCGATTCCGAGAAACTTCCGCAGAGCGAGGGCCAGCTGCCGCAGCCTGTCTCGCCGTACGCCGCGACGAAACTCGCGGGCGAGCATTACTGCAGGGTTTTCGCGAAGTCATACGGGCTCGAGACGGTGGCCCTGAGGTATTTCAACGTCTTCGGCCCGCGCCAGTCGCTCGAGTCGGAATACGCGGTCGTGATACCGAAGTTCATAACATGCATATTAGGGGGCGAACAGCCGCCGGTACACGGCGACGGCAAACAGAGCAGGGACTTCACTTATGTAGACAACGTCGTCGACGCGAACCTTACAGCCGCGACGAGGGAAGGCGTTTCGGGAGAGGTCTTCAATGTCGCATGCGGGAAGGGATACAACCTGCTCGACCTGATCAGGGTGATCAACGAGATAACGGGCAAGGACGTCCTGCCGAGATTTGAGGCCTCGCGCCCCGGCGACGTAAAGCATACGCTCTCCGACATTACCAGGATGAAGGAACGGTTGAAACTCGACCCGAAGGTCGATTTCATCCAGGGGCTCAGGAAAACGGTAGAATACTTCAGCGTTAAGCGCGCGGCCGGGGGAAGATAATACTATGAAGGTAGCGCTGTTCGAGCTTGTAAGGCAGTATAACTCGCTTAAGGGCGAGCTCGATCCCGCAATATCGTCGGTCATAAATAAGGGCGCGTTCATCCTCGGAGAGAACGTGGCAGGGTTTGAGCAGGAGGCCGCCTCCTATTGCGGCACGAAATATGCCGTAGGTGTCGCCAATGGGACGGACGCGCTCGAGCTCGCGATAAAAGTGCTCGGGATAGGCCCCGGCGACGAGGTGATTACGGTGCCGTTCACGTTCATCGCGACGACGGAAGCGATATGCCTTAACGGCGCGACGCCGGTACTCGTCGATATCGAGCCGGATACGTTCAATATGGACGCGTCGCTGTTAGAGAAGAAGATAACGAAGAGGACAAAAGCGATCCTGCCGGTCCACCTGTTCGGGCAGGCGTGTGACATGTCGGCGGTTGCGACGGTTGCCAAAAAGCACGGCATAAAGGTTATAGAAGATTGCGCCCAGGCGATCGGCGCAGAGTATAAAGGGATGAAGGCCGGCTCGTTCGGGGATATAGGGTGTTTCAGCTTCTTCCCGAGCAAGAACCTTGGTTGTTTCGGCGACGGGGGCATGGTAACTACCTCGGACAAGGAGCTCGCCGACAGGATAAGGATGCTGCGCGTGCACGGGCAGGCACAACGCTACCGCCACGAGATAGAGGGCCGCAACAGCAGGCTCGACGAGCTGCAGGCCGCTATACTGCGCGTAAAACTGCGCCATCTCGACGAGTGGAACGAGTCGCGCAGGAGCAACGCCGCATATTATAATTCCGCGTTCGCGCCCCTTAAGGGAACCGGAAAAGCCGTATTGCCCCCTGAGGCCGAAGGCAGGAAACACGTATATAATATTTACAATATAAGGGTCCACGGCGGGAGAAGGGACGCTCTCAAGGAAGCCCTTGCCGGGAAAGGCGTCGGCACGGCGGTATACTATCCGATACCATTGCACCTCCAGCCGGTATATTCTCAGTACGGGTGGAAGAAAGGCGATTTCCCCGTAAGCGAGAAGGCCTGCGAAGAAGTGCTCGCGCTGCCCGTATATCCGGAGCTTACAAAGGAAGAATTGGAATATACGTCGCAATGCGTGAAGGGATACCTCGAAGGGGGCAGGGCATGAAGGTATTGATAACCGGCGGCGCGGGAT
>JAGONY010000031.1 GCA_017992785.1 Candidatus Omnitrophota bacterium
CCCTTACGGAAGGCGGGACGGCGACGGATGTCCCCGTCGAGGTAAAGAAGGGGAATATCACCTCGTCTGGCATATGCTACTGGGCCCTCTCGGTCCCGAAGGATCCGGGCGCGCAGTACAAGGTCCTCGCGACCTTCAACAACGGCAATCCCGCTATAGTGCAGAGCAGGGACGGAAAGCACATAGCGTATCTTTATGATCCGTTGACCTGGAGCAGCAAATCGAACGAGATCAGCGCGGACGTCAGGAACCAGGCCGCCATATTGAAATCCTTATTGGTTAAATAAAGGTGGATGACATGAAAAGGAATGCCGTGATATTATTGCTCGCCGCGTCGGCGGCCGTCTGCTCAAGCGCTGATGCCGCTTACGACCCGGCATATATCAGGAACTGGTATATATGCGGGCCGTTCGCCGGATCGAAGCTGGAGACCGTATCGATACAGGACGAAGCGGCCTTAGCGCCGAAAGCGGGAGAGGTCTCCTCCGGCAAAACATGGAAAGAATACAATTCCGTCGAGAACTCGATCGATTTCGAGGATGAAACGGCTTTCGGACAGAACGAGCTGTCAGTTGCATACGCGTACGCTTCGATAGATTCACCGGCAGATATGCCGGCGCGTCTGCAGGTGCACAGCGACGACGGAGTGAAGATATGGCTTAACGGTGTCAACGTCCTTACAAATGACGTCGCAAGGGGGATGGCGATAGAGGACAGGATAACCGTTATGCTTAAGAAGGGAAAGAACAGGCTGCTGGTCAAGATAAGCGACCTCTTCGCGGGATGGATGTTCTCTGTCAGGATAACGGACCTGAAGGGCAAGGCCATAGAGGGCCTCGAATACGACCCGAAGCCTCTGCCGCTTGAGAAGCTTGCGGTTGGCAGGATATGGGCTTCCTCGGTACAGGGCGGCGATTTCGCCCAGTTCAGCCCGAAATTCGCCGTTGACGCGGAAAAGACCACGCGCTGGAGCAGCGAGCATTTTGACCCGCAGAGCTTGATACTTGACTTCGGCGGCGAAAGGGAGATAAAGAGGGTGGACATACTCTGGGAAAACGCTTATTCCCGGTCATATAAGCTGGACGTCTCCGCCGACAGGTCTTCATGGAATGAGATATTCAGCACATCCAACGGTAACGGCGGAAAAGATATAATCGCGCTTCCGGTATCACACAAGGGCAGGTTCCTTAGGTTGACCCTGATGGAAAAAGGCACGGAATGGGGCAACTCCCTGTGGGATATCTCCGTATACGGATTTGTGCCGGAGGGGAGCGCCGCGCCGGAAACGCCGGTTGAAACCGAGGTCATGACGGTCAAGCCGATGGAGGCGGCAGGAGCTCAGGCATCCACCGCCCAGAAGCCCAACCCGGACAAAGGCGAGGATTTCTTCGCGAAGAACGCCGCCGACGGCAGCCACAAGACAAGGTGGAGCAGCGCGTTCACGGACCCGCAATGGGTATACGTAGACCTCGGGCGCAGCAGGAGGATAGATTCGATAACGCTTGTATGGGAGACCGCTTTCGCGAAAAGTTATTCGATAGACATCTCGGACGACGCGGTGAATTGGGTCACGATACATACGGAAAAATCATCTAAGGGCGGCCAGGAGAACATCGCGCTCGAGAAACCGCAGAACGCGAGGTATGTAAGGGTCTTTTGCAAGGAACGCGCACGCAAGGAATGGGGCTATTCCCTCTGGGAGATCGAGATCTTCGGGGAATAGAAGGGAGGTTAGTATGAAAAGGAGCGCAATAACAACAGTCGTTTTGTGCCTGCTGTCGATGTTTATCTGCCCGGCGCCAAGGGCCGATACCATCATAATGAACGACGGCAGGAAGATCGAGGGAGTGGTGACCTCGGAGGGCGCCGATTATTACGACGTAAAGATCAAGATCGGCACGATGAGGGTCGAGAAGGACACCGTAAGGGAAGTAAAGAAGCTGTCGGAAGAGGAGAACTTCATCAACCTCGGCAACCAGTACCTTGCGACGAACAACATAGACGCGGCTATAGAGCAGTACAACAAGGCACTGCAGGCAAACCCGTCCTCAAAAGCCGCGGCTGACGCGATAGCGAAAGCCGGTCAGGTCAGGGGCGAGATAGACGCGAAAAAGAAAGCCGAGGCGGACAGGCGGGAAAAAGAAGCCATAGAGAAGCAGGGAAGGATCGGTAAGGGCTTCGGGATGGACCTCAAGTCCTCCGGAGGCGAGGTGTCCGTCAAGGACGTCATCGCGGGAAGCAGCGCGCAGGCCATCGGGATAAAGGCGGGCGACCGCATAATCCAGATAAACGACATGAAGACAAAAGGCAAAACGGTCGATGAGGTCGCCGACTACCTGTTCGGGATCGATAACGCCTCTTCGGTGTTCCTTCTGGAGAGGGAATGCGAACTGGCAAGGAAGAAGATCGACTACCAGAAGCATTCCTTCGTTGGTGTCGGCATCTTCCTCGATACCTCGGGCAAGGATCTCATAGTAAACAGCGTAATAGTCGGCGAACCGGCCGACATGGCCGGCCTTAAGTCAAAGGATAAAGTGGTCTCTATAGAAGGAAAATCTACGGCCGGGATGACCGTAGATGACGCAGCGGAGCTGATAAGCGGAGCGGAAGCGTCGAAAGTAAAGCTGGTAGTGCAACGTTCCGTAGAACTCGAAAGGAAATGACGGCGGAGATGTCGACTTACAGGAAATACGGTGATTTCAGCGCGGACGGCACGGAATTCGTGGTAAAGGACCCGAACACCCCGAGGCCGTGGATCAATTACCTTTCCAACGGAAGGTATTGTCTGATACTTTCGCAGGGCGGAGGCGGTTTCAGCTGGTACCTCGACCCCGGCGTCCACAGGCTTACGCGCTGGCATCCGGCCGCATACCTTACCGACAGGCCCGGAAGGTTCCTGTATATAAAAGATATCTTCGACAATAAGTACTGGTCGGCGGGATTCCAGCCGGTAAAAAAATACGATTCATACGAATGCAGGCACGGCCTCGGATACACGAAGATAGATTCGTCATACGCCGGCATACGGACGGAGATGACGTTCTTCGTCCCGCAGGACAAGGACGCCGAAGTATGGCTCGTCAGGATCACGAACAGGAGCGGCAAGGCCAGGAAGCTGAAACTCTTCCCGTTCGCGGAATGGCTTATCGGCGATTGGGGCGCCGAGCTGCACTGCAGGAACCTTACCGTCCTGATGAACGAGGGAGGATACGACAAACGGCTTAAGGCGATCATCGCTACGAAATTCCCGTGGGGAAACGTCCCGTGCCCGTATTTGGGTTTCATGGGCACAAGCCTGCCAATAAAAGGTTTCGAGATAGATTACGAGAACTTCATAGGCAGGTACAGGGATTACGAAAATCCCGTTGCTGTCGAGAAAGGCGGGTGCACCGGCACGGAGGTCAGGGGCGGCAACATGATAGCCGCTTTCGAGAGCTCAGTGACGCTGCGCGCCGGCGAATCCAGGGAGTTTTCCGTCGTCCTCGGTATTGCAGATAACAGGCGCAGGATAGGGAGTGTGCTAAACACCCTCAGGAATATAGGTTCGGCGAAGAAAGAATTCGAAAGGACGAAGAAGTATTGGAAACGCGCGATCCTGGATAACGTGACCGTAACGACACCGGACAGGGATTTCGACCGTTTGGTGAACGTCTGGATAAAATACCAGGTATACATGAACAACCACTGGGGCAGGAGCGCGACCTACCAGCATGAGGGATGGGGGGAATTCGGCTACAGGAACACGGCGCAGGACGCCTGGGCCATGACATCGATGAATGCCCCTTATGCCAGGGAGAGGATGATAAAGCTGGCCGAACACCAGCGCAGGAACGGCCAACCGCTGCCCGGATGGTCGCTCGTCAAGGGCACGAACGCCGGCAGGCCGCCGTCGGATTTCCCTATATGGCTGCCTATGCTCCTGATCAAATACGTCAAAGAGACCGGCGACATGGCAATATTAAAGAAGAAGGTAAAGTTCTATGACGGCGGCAGCGCGACGTTATACGAGCACGCCAAACGCGCGACGAAGTTCCTGATGGATATAGGAAAGAGCAGGCGCGGACTGCCGCTCATGGGTACGCAGGACTGGAACGACGCGTTCGACAGGACCGGCATAGGCGGCAAGGGAGAAAGCGTCTGGCTCGGAATGGGCCTGTGCGTGGCGCTGAATAACATGAAAGAGCTCGCCCTGCACATAAAGGACAACAAGACCGCCGCCGAATGCGGAAGACGGTACGAAAAGATGAAGGCGATCATAAATAAGTACGCGTGGGACGGCAATTGGTATTGCTACGCCTTCAACGATTACGGCGAGCCCATCGGCTCGAGGAAGAACAGGGAGGACAGGTGCCAGCTGAACGCGCAGAGCTGGGCCATCCTCGCGGGCCTGCCGGATAAGCGCCAGCTGGCGAGCATACTAAAAACGGTCGAGGGATACCTCGCGACCCCGTACGGCCCGGTGCTGTTCAGGCCGGCTTACACAAAATATAACGGAAGGATAGGCCGGATAACCGCGTTCGCCCCGGGAACTAAAGAGAACGCCGCGATATTCTGCCACGGAGGCGCTTTCAAGACCGTCGCGGACCTCAAGATCGGAAGGGCGAAGCAGGCATACGAGACCTTCAAGCAAACCCTCCCGTGCAGCGATAACAAGGATATAGAGACCTACAAGTCGGAGCCGTATATCTATCCGGAGTATGTGATAGGGCCCGGCAACCCGCGTTACGGGGAAGGCGCCTTCACGTGGCTTACCGGAAGCGCAGATTGGTTCTTCGTGGCGGCGACCGAATGGATGTTGGGCATAAGGCCCGAGTTCGGCGGCCTCGCCATAGACCCGCGTCTCCCGCCGTCGTTCAGAAAATGCTCGGTCACGCGCCATTTCCGCGGCGCCGTTTACAGGATCGAGATACGCAATCCCAAGGGGCGTGCCGGGAGAGTTGAGTCGGTCATCGTGGACGGGCATAAGCTCAAGGACAACCTTATCCCTCCTTTTAAGGACAAGAAAGTCCATAACGTAAAAGTGAACATGGCTTAATTTTGAGGGCTTGATGAAAAAGAGCATAGAACTCAAGAAGGGGGAATTCCTGGTCAACGGCAAGCCGTTCTTCATCTTCTCCGGCGAGATACACTATTTCAGGATAGCCCGCAGGGACTGGGAGGACAGGATAAAGAAGGCGAAGGACTCCGGACTCAATACGTTCAGCTCCTACATACCGTGGGCATGGCATGAATATAAGGAAGGAAGTTTCGATTTTACGGGCCGGACAAAACCCGAACGCGACCTCCTCGGCCTCTTCGAGCTGCTGAATAAGCATGGCCTGTATTTCTTCTGCAGGCCGGGCCCGGTCACGCACGGCGAGATACAGGGGCACGGCGTCCCGTTATGGCTTACGCAAAAATACCCCGAGGTCCGGCTCAAGAAGAAGGACGGTTCGGATTTCGATACGATGGTCGTGTCGCACAACAACCCGTTCTTCCTGAAGATGGTCGGCAAGTGGTATTCGAAGGTCATGCCGATCATAGCGAAGAACCAGGTAACGAGGGGAGGCAACGTAATAGCGGTCCAGCTCGATAACGAGATAAGCATGATAAACTGGCTCGCGAAACAGTTCGATTACAGCGAGAACGCCACGCAAATGTACCGCGGGTTTCTCGAAGAGAAATACAAGACGATCGGGAAGCTCAACAGGGAATACGGAAGCTGTTGGGCGTCCTTCGGAGAAGTAGAACAGCCCGACGGGAACATTGAGGAATCGGGAATGGCCGCATACTGGGACTGGGCAAATTTCTGCCGCAGGTATTACGCGGTATTCTACGGGAGCCTGGCCGCGATGGCAAAGAAGCACGGCATAAACGTGCCCCTCGTGGCGAACATCGCCCACTTCTACGATTACAGCACGTGCGGCAGGGGAGTGCACGGAATGATGACCACCTCGATGTTCAGGGATTTCAGGGAATACGTGCCCGATGTCGTGTTCGGCGGCGCCTACCAGATGAGGCGCCTCGATTACGAAAATTTCCACGACGTGGCGCTCCTGTCCGAAACGGTGAAGATGATAACGAAACCGGGCGTGCCGAGCATAGTCGTCGAGATGCAGTCGGGCATAATGAACGACAGGCCGCGGCTGTACCCGTCCGACGTGGACCTGAACCTCAAGACGTCCGCAGGGCACGGCCTTAACGGCATCAACTGCTATATGTTCTGCGGAGGGAAGAGCCCGAAAGAGCTCGCGGCGCGCAGCTCTTACCACGAATGGCAGGCGCCTGTCTCGGCGGACGGTTCCGAAAAACCACACCTGCAGCCGATAAGGAACTTCGGCAGGTTCCTTAAGGCGAACAACTCGGAGCTCGCCGCGTCCAGGAAGGCCTGCGACCTTTCGGTCGGCGTCTATATGCCCTATTACATGACCGAATACATGAAAGGACGCCTCGCCGATGATATCGCCTCGCTCAGGGACCGGCTCTTCTTCGACGGCATAGGCAGGCTCCTCGTGCTCGCCGGTTTCAATTTCAACATGATTGATATCGAACGCGCCGCGCAAGCCGAGATCAACAGGGCAAGATACCTGTGCGTCTTCAGTTTGGACTTCATGGACAGGGCCACCCAGCTCAAGCTCGCGTCATACGTGAAGCAGGGAGGAAAGATGCTTTTGAACTTCCAGCTTCCTGACAAGGACCTTCTTTTCAGGCCCGAGACCGCGCTGGCGGATGCGCTGGGCATAGAGGCCGTCGGGAAGACCACGGACAATATCGTCGATATATACGGCATCGACTGCCTTACCGACTCATGGACAAGCACATTTAAGGCCGGGGGCTCAAAAGTGCTGGGAAAGGTGCACGGCAAGGGGATGCCCTGCGTGATAAAGAAGAAGGCGGGAAAGGGAGAGGCCGTCGTCGCCGGTATCGGGCTGCCCCACACGTTCGATTACCACGTTGAGATTGTCAGGAAGCTCTGCGGGGAGCTCGGCCTTCGCATTCCCGGGGGTTCGCCCGCTCCGGAGGTACACCGCGTAAAAAGGGTATCGGCCGGGGCCGAGTTCGATTTCATGATGAATTACCACGACGAACCGAAGATGGCCATAGTCAACGGCCAAAGGACATCTCTGCACAACAGGAGCGGGATAATAATAAAAATTGAAAAATAGCCCTGCTATAATACTCCTTATCAGCATGGTCCTATCTACACCTATGGAAACTACCGCAGCGCAAAAGCGCGTCAATATAACTACAACGCAGGAAGATACCGAATACCTTCGTCGGCTGGCAAAAGACACCTGGAGATGCATGGACCAGTTCGTCTCCGCGAGGACCGGTTTCCCGTTCGATACCGACCAGAAACCGGACGGGACGAATACCACGAATATCGGCCTCTACCTGGCGAGCCTCAGCGTCGCCTCAGAGATGGGCCTTATCGGAAAGGAAGACGCGAGGAAGAAGGCCGAGCTCGCGGTCGACAGCCTGCTTAAGCTCCAGCACTGGAAGGGTTTCTTCGTGAACACGGTCAATGTCTTCGGTGATGTGCGCGCCTCAGCGGGCGGGAACGCCATCTCCGATTTCAATAAACTTCCCGCCGGCCTCATAATGGTCCGGCAGGTTTTCCCCGAACTCGGCCCGAAGTGCTCCAAACTCCTGGACAGGATGGACTGGTCTGCCTTCTACGACAGCTCCGCAAAAGCATTTTACGGCGGCTTTGACGTGGTGGAGGGCGAAGCCCTGAAGTGGCCCATAGACCTGCTTGCCACGGATACCCGGCTTGCCGTATTTTTTGCGGTAGCAACGGGCGCCGCGCCTGCCGAACTTTGGTATAAGCTCAAAAGGGACCACGAAACGCACTACGGCATGCAGGTCATGAAGCCCTCATGGTACGGAGGGGGCATCTTCATGCAGGGGATATGCGGCCTCTTCCTTGATGAAAGGGAGACCGAATTGGGCAGGTCCATGGCCGATTTCGCATACGCCCAGATGCTTTTCGCCAGGGATGCCGGCTCCCCTGTCTGGGGATGGTCTTCCAGTTATTCGCCATGGGGCGACTACCTTGGGTGGGGAGGCCTTCGCGGAAACGTAATTACGCCGCACGCGTCCGCGCTTGCGGTAATCTACTATCCTAAAAAAGTAAGCCGGAACCTGCGGGCGCTTGAGGAATACGGCCTCCGGAAGGGTTTCATGATATCTGACAGGGAATTGGATCTCGGTTTCCGGGACGCGGTTGACATTGACACAGGCAACCTGTATGAAGGTTACGTATGCGCGCTTGACCAGGGCATGTTGTTTTTAAGCCTCGCGAATTATCTTGATGACGGTATTGTCTGGAGGACTTTTGAAAAAGACCCCATTGTAATTAAGGGCCGGCAATTGTTATCCGATTATTTTTCCCCGCGCCCGGAATTTTCCGCGCTTTACAAAAAGAGGGATTCAGATGAGTTGCCCGAAGCAAAGATCCCGCGCGCGCCAAAAAAAGAATATCCGGAACAGATCGCGATCGATTACGACCTTGCCAGGGCCCAACAGCATGTCACCTCAAGGGATCTGGGCGGCCTTGATATGTCAGCGTACAACGCGGTATCTTTCATGGTAAAAGGCGACAAGGAAGCGAGGTTCACGCATTCCTTCAGGATCGAACTTGAAAGCGCGAACAGCGGCGCGGCATTTAAGTTCAAAGGCGTAACCGATAAATGGCGCAAGGTAACGGTGCCGCTGCGCGAATTCGGGGGCAAGCATACCGGATGGAACGGCGCGGATTCTTTCTGGGGCGGCTTCATCACGGACCGCGATAAGATCAAAAAAATAAATTTCGTGTTTGACCTTGCGGATTGCACGGAAGGGAAAGGAAAAGTTTTTTTGAGCGACATATGTTTTGAAACGGCCGGGGCCGCTGATATCGCGCGCTTCGCAACTTCATTAAACGATTTTCCCGATTCGCCTGTCTGGGCCAACGGCGTCATTGATGATTTTGGAACGGCCGCGGGCTGGAGCACCAACATCGCAAGGGGCGCTTCGGTCAGCATCAAGTCCGTTCCGAAAGATAACGGCAACTGCCTGAAACTCGATTACGACCTTGGCGGAGGAAAGACCGGAAGATGGGTCGTCATAGAAAAAGAACGGTACCTTACGCTCGGCCCGGAGAATTATTCGTTCAAGTTCCTTATCAAGGTTGAGGGGAACGAGAACAACCTTGAATTCAAGCTCATAGACATAAACAACAGCACGTTCGGCATGAAGATCGCCCTTGCTCCAACAGCCGGGGAATGGAAGGAGATATCCGTCAAAACGGCGGAATTGGCCTACTGGTGGGGAGGGGATACCAAGCTTGACAGGATAAAGAAGATCTCCTTTGCCCTGAGCACGAAAACCGGGGGCAAAGGGACCGTTTTTCTCGACGAGCTAAGGCTAATTCCGACCTCCCGCCTGGTTACTAAATAATCCCCTAAAAAACGTAAAAATTGCTTGACAAAAAGTACCCCGTATGTTAATTTAGGACACAAGAAACAAGGCTCTAACATCATGGGTAGTTTCAAATATGGCGGGAAAGGAGGGATGAATTAAACAGCCGGAAGCTATCAAATACATGATGATAAGCACATAAATAGGCAATAATGTGGGTTTGAACTTCAAACCCGTTTTGGAATATAACAAACAGAGGAGATTAAAATGAAGTTATTGAAAGTTCTCTTCGTAGCTGCGATGGTAGTCGCGATAGCGGCTCCTACGTTCGCTGCGGTACAGAACATAAAGGTCAGCGGCTCCATAGAAGAGCGCGCGATCTTCATGAACAACTTCGACTTAAGGAACAAGTCGATAGAGTCCACAAACCAGAGATGGCCCGCTTTGGCCGCCGCTGGTATCGATGGCCTCGGTGGTTCCGGTGATTCGATAAACAGCGATTCCGACAGCTTCGTTCTTTCAACGATAAAGGTCGGAATTGATTCAGACCTTACCGACAACGTATCCGCGTCCATAGTTCTGGCCAACCAGAGCAGGTGGGGCGGCGATTTCGGTACGGGCTGGGACACCGATGTAGTTGTTAACAAAGCGTTCGTAACGCTGAGAGAGTTCTTCTATCAGCCGTTGACGCTTAAGATAGGTCGTCAGGACATCGCGTTTGGCGACGGTTTCATAATCGGACCTGGTATCTTCAGGGACACAACGGGTGCTTTCCCGAATCCGCGTACAGACGCGAATCCGGACAGGTTCTTGGTTGGAACCGGTTTGTCAAAAAATTACCCGACCCCGATATCGGGCGCCAAAGGTCTTCAGTACAGCGTATCGACCTACTATGATGCCGCTCGCGCGACCTTGGACCTCGATCCGTGGACGATCGATGTTATCTATTCGAAGATCACGGACAGCAGCCTTGACTTCGCCAACAACTCCAATGACCCGGAAGAGTTGGCCGGTGTGAACGCTGCTTACAAGTTCGACAACTACGACTCGAAGGTTGAGGCTTATTACTTCTACAAGAACGATGATAGCCTTAACTCGGACCTCGGATACACTGATTCTGTCG
This sequence comes from Candidatus Omnitrophota bacterium, assembly GCA_017992785.1. Taxonomy (GTDB): domain Bacteria; phylum Omnitrophota; class Gorgyraeia; order Pluralincolimonadales; family Pluralincolimonadaceae; genus UBA6215. Next base: position 10,505 of record JAGONY010000031.1, read on the forward strand.
ATTACTTTGCCTGGAACGGTATCTATGACAACACCGT
>JAGONY010000032.1 GCA_017992785.1 Candidatus Omnitrophota bacterium
TCCTGCGCCGACGCGCTTGCAAAGGTGATCGAGAGGCGGCTGCTGAACGTCAAAAAAGCGGCCGAATCCGCGCCTGTTGCCGCGGCGGAAGAAGTGAAGGCCGAAGAGGCGCCCACGGCTCCTAAGGCCAAGGGCAAGAACGCGCTCGGGAACGTCGTTGGCGTGTGCCCCGATTGCGGCGGCGCGCTGCAACACGTCGAAGGGTGCATGGTCTGCAAGGGATGCGGATATTCCAAGTGCGGTTAAATGATTAAGTCCGACCGTTGGATCAAAAAAATGGCCCTCGAGGCCGGGATGATCGAGCCGTTCCTCGACCACCAGGTCTCAGAGGGCCATATAAGTTACGGGCTCTCGAGCTTCGGCTACGACATACGCGTGCATGACGAATATAAGGTCTTCGTCGGGACCGGCAACCCGGTAGTCGACCCGAAGAACATCGATCCGCATTCTTTCATCGATTTCAAGGGGAAAGAATGCGTGATACCGCCGAACTCGTTCGTACTCGCGCGCTCGTTAGAATACTTCAAGATACCGGAGAAGGTTATTGCGATCTGTTTCGGAAAGTCCACGTACTGCCGTTGCGGCATACTGGTCAACATCAGCCCTCTCGAACCGACATGGGAGGGGTTCCTCACGATGGCGGTATCCAACACGACTCCCCATCCCGCGAAGATATATTCGCACGAGGGGATAGCCCAACTCCTTTTCTACGAGGGAGAAGAGGCCCCCGAAGTCACATATAAGGACAGGAAAGGGAAATACCAGTCGCAGAAGGGCATAGTGCTGCCGAAGGTAAGTCCTTAAGGGGCGCCGGACCGTGAAATACATATTACCTGCCTCAGATCTCAACCTCGAACACACGCTCGAGTGCGGCCAGGCGTTCCGCTGGGAAGAAAAGGACGGCCGTTATTCCGGCGTCATCGGCAACGCGCTCGTGAAAGTATCCTGCAGCGGCGGGAGGCTGCTTATTGAATCGAGCGCCCCCGTCGGGAAAGAGAAGCTCGCCTCCTATTTCGGCCTCAACGAAGACCTGCCTTCCATATACAGGCATATTGGCAGGGACCCTTACATAAGAGAAGCGATAAAGAGGTTCCGCGGCCTGCGTATACTCAAGCAGGACCACTGGGAATGCCTCGCGTCGTTCATACTCTCATCTTATACGAATATCCCGCGGATAAAAAAGATGATAGCCGGCCTTTCACGGAGGTTCGGGAAGCGTGTCACTCTCGGAGGCGACGAAAATTTTACTTTTCCCTCGGCCGCGGCCGTCGCGAAGGCCGATATCAGGACGCTCAAGTCGCTCGGGCTCGGATTCAGGGCGGGATATTTGAAGGAGACCGCGGGCAAGATAGCCGCGAAAGGAATTGACTTGGACGCGGTCGCGGATTTAAACTATGGGCAGGCGAAGGCCTCGCTCGTTTCCCTGAAAGGGGTGGGAGAAAAAGTCGCCGATTGCGTATTGCTATTTTCGTTCAAAAAATATGAGGCATTCCCCGTGGACGTCTGGATAAAGAGGGGGATAGAGAAACTTTATTTTAACGGGAGGACGGTAAGCCCCGAGGAAGCGGCGGGTTTCGCCCGTAAACGGTTCGGGCCGTATGCGGGATACGCCCAGGAATACTTATATCATTATTTAAGGCACGAAAGGGGGAAAGGATGATAGAGGAGTACAGGAGGAAGACCAACATCGGCATAGCTTCCGGCATAGCTGCGCAGGTCCTGGGCTATTTCCTTACTTTTTCGCAGTTCGGCATAATAATGTGGATAGGCGCGCTGTTTGCCTGGGGAGGGTTCCTGTTGTTCATATGGGGGCTCTTTAATTACGCGAAGGGGAAGGGTTACAACGGATTATGGGGCCTGCTCGGGCTGCTCAGCGTATTCGGCCTCGCGATCCTCGCGTTTTTTCCGGACAAGAAAAAGGGGGTTTAAGATGCGCGATACCCGGCTCGTGGCCGTCATTGCCGCCTTATCCATCGCGTGCGGCGCGTCATGCGCGGCAGACGTGCTCGATAAGGACCAAAAGATCGGCGGTACCGTATATCCTAAAGGGACGCAGGTAGGATACTACAAATCAGGGAAACTTTACTGGGCCCATCCGAAGAGGCCGGTCACGGTCAACGGGCTTAAAGCCGCCGCAAATTATAACATCATCTTCTACCCGTCCGGAAAATTGAAGCAGATACGCCTCGCGACGTCGGCCGTGATCGACGGAAGGAAGTGCGCGGCAAATTACCTGACAGAGCTGTATGAATCGGGCAGGATCGCAGTATGCCCGCTCGCCGAACCGACGACGATACAGGGCATCAAGCTCAATAACAGGGATTTCGCGATATTTTCAGAGGACGGCAAGCTGGTCGGCATGATGATACACCAGCCGGTGACGATAAAGGGAAAGAAATACATGCCGAATTGCTGGATATACCTCGACGAGAAAGGCGATGTCAAGGAAGTGAAGAAGCTGGCCGACGGGGTCCACTATTACTGAAACCTTCCGGAAGCGTCCTGCAGTTTCCTGATAAAGCCCTTATATAACAGGTCCGTCTCTATCCCGAGGGCCTCCGCCCTGTGCAGGTCATCCCAGGCCTTGTCGTATTCTTCCATGTCGTAGTATACCCTCGCGCGGCTGAAATAAGCGTCCTTGTATCCAGGGTCGAGCCCGATGGCGGACGTCAGGTCCGCGACCGCCTCCTTGTACATATCCATATAAGCGAAAGAGATCGCGCGGCCGTAGTATGCAGCCGCATATTTCGGGTCTATCTTCAATGTCTGCGTGAAATCCATGACAGAAAGCTCATATTCGCCCTTATACCTGCGGGCAAACCCCCTGATATAGTACGCTCCGGAGCACCTCGGCTCGATAGAGAGTATCTCGTTGCACTTTTCCACGGCTTTATCGTATTCGTTATTGCACAGGTGCCTGCTCGCATCCGTCAAAAGCTTTACGACGTTCTTTGCCGGCGCCGGATCGGCGGGCGGCGCGCAATTAAGTGCGGCAAAAGACAAGAAAATAGCTAAAGCAAGCTTCATGCTGCGTTTCATCGGCGTCTCCGTTTATATTTCGATGATTATAGCACAAAAGTGCTTGACAAAAGATATATTTATGTTATAAATAGAATCAAGCAGGAAAAGAAGTTGGATTGAAAAACCTGAAAGGAGGGGTAAGATGGGTGATGGTGGGCAGGCAGTACAGATCATACTCGATACCTGGAGCCAGGTATGGGGTAACTTAGCATTATACCTGTCGAAGATAATCGTCGCTTTGATCGTATTCATTGCCGGCATAGTAATCGCGAAGATTATCGAAAAGCTTATCGTTCAGGTCCTTAAGGTTGCACGGTTCGACGTCTTATCTGAAAAGGCGGGGATAGCCAGCATACTCGCAAAAGGCGAGATCAAGCACACCCTGTCGGAGCTCATAGGCATTGTTTTCTATTGGCTCATGGCGCTGGTAGTCGTTATCATCACGCTGAATCTCGTTAGCCCGAGCCCGGAAGTCATGGCCGGAAGCTTCCTTGATGAAGCCGTAAAGTACGCAGGAAAAGTAATACTATCGATATTTGTCCTGGTCCTTGGCCTCTTCTTTGCCGCCCTGATAGGTTCGGTGGTAAGGACGACGGCATCTAACGCGGGCATAGCTACCGCGAAGAACCTCGGCCAGATCGCCCAGACCGTCATAATAGTAATAACGGTCTTGACAGTTCTTCCTATGTTAGGCGTCCGTACATTCATTCTTGACATGGCTGTAGTCGTTACCCTGGCTGCAACCGGATTGGCCCTCGGCCTTGCATTCGGCCTGGGATCCAAGGAACTCGCTGGCAAGATGATGTCGGAGATCGTCGACAAATGGAAGAGGAAATAAGTCGGGAGGGACTCGTAATTAAAGTTGGATAGGTTCAACTAGCAATGTAAATGAAGGGACTTCTAAACGGGGAAGTCCCTTCATTTTTTTATACCTCGGGAAGATAGTTATGGCAAATATTGTGGCAGGGAACAAAAAGGGGCGCAAGAGGGTGGGCTTGACCTACGACGTCAAGCCGGATTATGTATTGAGAAAAGGCGACCCCGAAGACGCGAATGCGGAGTTCGACCATCCCGATACTATAGAGGTCATTAAGGACGCGATAGAGTCCGGCGGGCATAAGGTCGTAAAGATAGGCAATGTTAGGAACCTGCTCAAAAGGATAAAGAACCTCGACGTAGATATTGTCTTCAATATAGCGGAAGGCGTCACCGGACGGAACAGGGAGTCCGAGATACCCGTCATACTCGAAATGGCAGGGATACCGTTCGTCGGGGCCGACGGCCTCACGCTCGGGCTGACGCTCGATAAGGTGATGGCGAAGAAGGTGCTCATATCGGAAGGCGTTCCTACACCTCCCTTTTTCCAGGTATCCGATATTAAAAACGTGGACGGGGCGGGGATCGGCTTCCCGCTCATAGTCAAGCCGAAGCAGGAGGGCTCGAGCAAGGGCATCAGCGACAAGTCGATAGTGCATAACAGGCGCGACCTCATAAGGCAGGCCGACTGGGTCATACGCACATATAAGCAGCCCGCGCTCGTGGAGAGCTTCATAACCGGCTCGGAGTTCACGGTCCCCGTGGTCGGTAACGATGATCCGGAGGCATTGCCGACGGTGCAGATAAGCATAGACGGCAAGACGAACCTCGGCGACCTCTGTTATACTTTCTCGAGGATAACCTCGGACACCCTCAACTACGTTTGCCCGGCGAGGATAACAAGGTCCCTGGACAACAAGTTAAAGGAAATGGCGTTGAGGGCTTATAGGGCCGTTGAGTGCCGTGATTTCGGCAGGGTGGACTTCAGGGTCGATAAGCGCGGCAATCCTTATGTGCTCGAGATCAATCCCCTGCCGTCATTGTCCACGGAAGACGTTTTCATGGTCATAACAAGGCAGATGAAGACAACGTATAACAAACTGATGAACAGGATACTCGACTACGCACTGGAAAGGTACGGTATTAAGTAATATGGGCCTTAAGGTAGCTTTAACATACAACCTGAAGAGGAAGATAGACGATGCCGGCCTCCCGGATGATTATTATTCCGAATTCGACAGCAAGGAGACGATAGAGGCGATCGCTTCGGGCCTGCGCTCCGGGGGCAACGAGGTCTTCCTTGTAGAAGCGGACAAGGGGTTGCTGAACTGGTTCCAGTCGAACAAGGTGGATATAGTATTTAACATCGCGGAAGGCATGAACGGCGAATCGAGGGAGTCGCAGGTACCCGCGATACTGGATTTTCTCGGCATACCTTACAGCGGGTCGGGCGTGCTTGCGCTGGGCATTTCGCTGAATAAGGCGCTTACGAAGAAACTGTTCGGGCAGTCGGGCATACCGACGCCGAAATGCAGGCTTATAAGGGACCCGGCCGATATCTCGGATGCCGGGTTAAAGTATCCTCTCATAGTCAAGCCGAACAGGGAGGGTTCCGGGAAAGGCATAACGATAACAAGCGTAGTGCGCAATAAGGCGGAATTAGAGAGAGAGGTCTCGAAGACCTCCCGAACATACAGGCAGGAGATACTTGTCGAGGAGTTCATAGACGGCAGGGAACTGACCGTGGGCATCCTCGGTAATTACCCGCCGGCGACGATGCCGATACTTGAGATAGATTTTTCCAATTGCCGCGCGTCGGGCGAATTTTTCTATACATGGAAGGTCAAGGAATTCGAGAAGGAGGTCGAGGACAGCAAGGGCCTCAGCCCGTTCTGGCATTGCCCGGCTAGGATCACGGCCGCGGAGGCCGCCCTGGTCAAAGAGACCGCCATCAGGGCATTCAACGCGCTGGGCTGCGTCGACCTGTCACGGGTGGATATAATACTGGATAAGAAAGGCGTGCCTTACGTTCTTGAGGTCAATCCGCTGCCGGGGCTCGACCCGGTTGATTCGAATTTTCCGTTCGTCGGGAAATGCGCGGGCCTTGATTACCCCGCGCTCATGAACAGGATACTTGAAACAGCCGTGGAGAGGCATACAAAAAACGGCAACCTTGCCCTACAGGAAAGGAGCATACGTTGATTACTTCCGCTGGTTCCATAGCCGAGCACTGGAAGGACGTTCCGGAGAGCGACTGGGAAGATTGGCACTGGCAGATCAAGAACAGGATAATGACCTATGACGGCTTGAAGGAAGTGTTGAAGCTGACGCCGTCGGAAGAGATCGGCGTAAAGAGGAGCAAGGGAAGGCTGCTTATGGCGATACCCCCCTACTGGCTCTCGCTAATAGATACGATGAGGCCCACCTGCCCGATAAGGAGGCAGTGTATACCGACCTCTGAAGAGTTCGAGGTCTCCCAGAACGACATGGAAGACCCGTGCGGAGAGGACAAGGATTCGCCGGTGCCGGGGCTCGTGCACAGGTACCCGGACAGGGTTCTGCTGCTCGTCACGGAGAAATGCGCGATGTACTGCCGCCATTGCACGAGGCGCAGGCTCGTAGGGTCGGAAGCGCACCTGACAAGCCCGCAAAATTTCGAGAAGGCCTATGATTACATAAGGTCGAACCGCAGGATACGCGACGTGCTGATATCCGGCGGCGACCCGCTGATGCTTCCCGACGAGACGCTCGAGGAGATAATAAGCAGCCTCAGGGCGATACCGAACGTCGAGTTCATACGCCTCGGGACGAGGATGCCCGTTACGGTCCCGATGAGGGTCACCGAGAGCCTCGTGTCGATGTTCAAGAAATACGGCCCGATATGGGTATCACTGCATTTCAACCATCCGAAGGAGATAACGAGACGCTGCAAGAAGGCGTGCGACATGCTATCCGAATCCGGCATACCTCTCGGCAGCCAGTCCGTGCTGCTGAAGGGCGTAAATGACAGGCCGTCTACGATGCGGAGGCTCATGCATGAGCTGTTGAAGATACGCGTGCGCCCGTACTACATATACCAGTGCGACCCCGCGAAAGGCATCAGCCATTTCAGGACGCCGATCGCGACAGGCATCAATATAATGGAGAAGCTCCGCGGCCACACCTCGGGCTACGCCGTCCCGACCTACGTTGTGGACGCGCCCGGAGGGGGCGGAAAGATACCCGTCGCGCCGAATTACGTCATATCGCAGCAGAAGGGCGCCTTCACGCTGAGGAATTACGAGGGGCAGATGTTCACTTATTACGAGCCCGCAGAGGAGAACGAAGTCACGAGGCTCGTGCCGGCGCACGGGAAGCAGGCCCAGAAGGGCGTATCGAAGGAAGCAAAACCGTCCGAATCGAAGACGGCCGCCGCTTGAGGGCATATGCTTAACAGGATACCGGCCTATTCGCTCGTCGCTTTAACCGCCGCCCTTTTGGCGTGCGGATGCGGCCCCCGCCAGAGCACGGAAGAGTTGAAGTCGGCGCTTGTGGACTTCGACCCTTCCTTCAGGGAGATCCTCGATAAAAAAGCCCAGGTGGATACGCAGATCGAGACCCTGAAGGGCGAGTTCAGGACGAAACAGGGGGATATTAACTCGAGGATAATGGAACTCGAGGAAGAGCTCAAGGCCGCGAGGAAGGAGCTGTATACCAAGACCCGCGAGCTTTCGGCCCAACTCGATCCCGAGAGGCAGAAGATAGACCTTAAGGTGGAAGACCTCAAGATGAAGCTGGCCGGCAAGGAAGCGCGCGCGGCCTCGATGAAGAACTCGATAAAGAACCAGAAAGGCCTGCTCGATAACAAGAAGCTGAACCTGTCAACCCCGGAACAGGCCGAACTCCAGAGGAATATAGAAAAAGCAAAGCAGGAACTTACCCCGCTGGAGGACGAGATAACCGCCCTCCGCCGCGAAATACAGCTCTACAGGCAGGAATCCAACCTCTTAAGATACTGACGTCTCCTCGTCATTTCCTTGTTTTAAACCCTCCTATTTGGTAAAATACAGGTAAATTCACCCCTACTGGAGGATGCAGATGGCCAAGATCAAGCGTGCTCTCATAAGCGTTTCGGATAAAAAGGGTATAGTCGAGTTCGCTAAAGGGCTCGAGAAGCTCGGTATCGAGATAATATCTACCGGCGGGACCGCCAAGACCCTCAGAGAGGGCAGGGTAAAGATAAAGGCGATATCCGACGTGACGGGTTTCCCCGAGATGCTCAGCGGGCGGGTAAAGACGCTGCACCCGAAGATCCACGGCGGCATACTCGCGATACGCGGCGACCGCGGGCATATGGATCAGGTCAAAAAGCATAAGATAGGCCTTATAGACATGGTCGTCGTGAACCTCTACCCGTTCGAGGACACGGTTCGTGACCCGAAAGTTAAGCTCCAGGACGCTATCGAGATGATAGATATCGGCGGCCCGGCAATGGTGCGTTCCGCCGCGAAGAACTACCGCGATGTCGCGATAATCTGCAACCCCGACAGGTACCTTAAGGTCCTTATGGAACTGCAGCAGAAGGGCTGTTCGTTGTCCGAAGAGACGCTCGAGGCGCTGGCCGTCGAGGCGTTCGGGCATACCGCGAAATACGACGCGGCCATATACACGTTCCTCAGCGCGAAGTTCGCGAGGACGAAGGAGAAGTTCCCCGAGATACTGCACCTCGTATTCGAGAGGATGCAGGGCCTGCGTTACGGCGAGAACCCGCACCAGAAGGCGGCCTTCTATGCGGACTCGGTGAAGCCGAGGTTCGGTTTCGGGAACATGAAGCAGCTGCACGGGAAGGAGCTCTCCTTCAACAACCTGCTCGACCTGCAGGGGGCGATGCAGATAGTGAAGGATTTTTCCGCGCCTACGGCGTGCGTGGTCAAGCATAACTCGCCGTGCGGCGTCGCGTCAGCGCCTAAGCTCGAGCAGGCGTATAAGGACGCTTTCGCCTGCGACACGCTTTCCGCCTTCGGCGGCATTATAGGGCTGAACAGGAGGGTGGATGCGAAGACGGCTAAAGCGATATCCGATTCCGGGTTCATGGAATGCGTGATCGCGCCGGCCTTCGATGAGGGCGCGCTCGCGATACTCAAGCTGAAGAAGAACATCAGGCTCATCGAATATAAGGACGCAGGCGCAAGGCCCGCAGAAAACGTATATGCGTGCGATGTCAAGAAAGTGGAAGGCGGACTGCTGCTCCAGGAGCAGGATTTGATGGACGCCTTCGCCGAAGACCTGAAATCCGTCACGAAGAAGAAAGCGAACGCCGAACAGCTCAAGTCGCTTGTCTTCGCGTGGAAGGTCGCGAAACACGTCAAGTCCAACGCGATAGTCATCGCTAAGGGCACGAGGACGGTAGGCATCGGCGGCGGGCAGCCGAGCAGGGTCGACTCGATGAGGATAGCGATCAGGAAGGCGGGCAAGGAGGCCAAAGGCGCGTGCGCGGCCACCGACGGTTTTTTCCCGAAGCCCGACTCTGTCCAACTGGCCGGCAAGGCGAAGTTAGCCGCCATAATACAGCCGGGCGGTTCTATAAAGGACGAGGATTCGTTCAGGGCCGCGGAGAAGGCCGGCATGGCAATGGTAGTTACCGGGATACGCCATTTCAGGCACTGATACATGAATTACAAGGAAGCGATAAAATACCTCGAGTCCTTCATAGATTACGAAAAGCGCAATGATTTCAATTACGCCAGCGCGATAAAACTGTCCAGGGTCCGCGCGCTGCTCGACGGGCTCGGCAACCCGCAGAAGAATTTCAGGTCCGTCCATATAGCCGGAACGAAGGGGAAGGGTTCGATCTGCGCCTTCGTCTATTCGATGCTGAAGGACGGCGGTATAAAAGCGGGCCTCTATACGTCGCCGCACCTGATAGATTTCAAGGAACGCATAAGGATATCCTTCCCAAAGGACAGGACCATAGATGAGGCGGAGATCGCCGCGCTCGTCGCGAGGATAAAGCTCTTCCTCGATAATTTCTCGAAGTCATCAAAGTTCGGCCCTCCGTCGTTCTTCGAGGTCTATACCGCGCTCGCGTTCCTTTTCTTCAGTATCAAGAAAGTGGAGATAGCCGTGATAGAGACGGGGATGGGCGGCAGGCTGGACGCCACGAACATCATCGAACCGCTCGTCGTAGGGCTCGCGCCGATAAGCTACGACCATACCGACAAGCTCGGCAAGACGCTGGAATCGATATCGAAGGAGAAGTGCGGCATAATAAAGGAAGGCGCCGTTGTCGTGACGACCGAACAGGACCCGCGCGTAATGGCCGTCATAAAAAAGGCGGCGGCCGACAAAAAAGCCGCGCTCTACGCCGTCGGCAGGGACATAAAATGCGAGACGATAGCGGCCGATACGCATGGGCAGGCGTTCAACGTGCGCGGGCTCCACGCGGAGTACACGCTGTTGAGGACGCCGCTGCTCGGGAAGCACCAGGCGGCGAACGCCGCCGCGGCGATAGGCATAGTAGAATCACTGAGGCCGCACGGCATAATGGTCTGCCGGCACAGTATAACAAGCGGGATACGCAATGTTAACTGGCCCGGGCGCCTGCAGGTACTCGGCAGGGAGCCGTGGATAGTCCTCGACGGCGCGCAGAACGAGGCATCAGCGAGAACCCTTA
>JAGONY010000033.1 GCA_017992785.1 Candidatus Omnitrophota bacterium
CCGCTATATAAAGCAGGTTATTTATCAGCAGATTCAATGGGGTTTTCAATGGAGGGAATCCCCTTTTAAGATGGTGGAGCTGGGGGGGATCGAACCCCCGACCTCTTGAGTGCGATTCAAGCGCTCTCCCAGCTGAGCTACAGCCCCTCGCTACTGGATGTAATGGGGCGGTCCTGTGGACCAGCCCCACAAAATCGGTCTCTCTATTAATTATATGGTCGACCGATATTGTGGGACGGTCCATTACCTCTATCTTTGAGGGACCAGCCCCATGCTATTGGCAACCATATAAAACAGAGTATGGATTATACCAAAATTCTTCCGGTGTGTATAGTTCCTTCTACGGCCGCTCTATAACGAACTTTGTATACCGGTGGCTTCCTATGAGTTTCGTCGCTTCTGCCGCCGTAAGCCCGCTCACCGATTCGCCGTTAATAGACACTATCTTATCTCCGGGCCTCAGTCCGGCTTCATGCGCCGGATAGACGGGTTTGCACGATTCGGGGTTCCTCGCGTAGAAACCGTTCACGACCAGCGCGTCATCGACCGAAAACCCAAAGTCCTTATAATCGTATTTCCTCTTAAGCATCTCCCTGTTCATTACGTTGAAACCGAAGCTTATCCTTTTAGAAGACGGCTGCGCGGCCTGTTCAGCGGCGGCTACGGTCTCTTCTGCAGTTACTTCCTGCGCGGATTCCTCTTCAAGTTTCTTCCTCTTCTTCTCCTGCTCTATGGCCTCGAACTTCTTCTGCTTCGCGGAATCTAAAGACACCTTCGCAGGCTTATAGCCCGGATTTATACTTAACGCCCTGCTGTACTCTGCCACAGCGGCATCATAATTCTTCGTCTCGTAATATTTATCTCCCATCATCACGCATGCCTCTTCGTCAGACAGTTTCCTGACCTCCCTGACGTCGGCTTTCTTTATCGATGTCTTGCCGAGGGGGAGCTTGATATTGTAATGCAGGTCATCCTGGCTTTCTATTAGCCCCTGTATCTTCCTGCCGCTGTTAAGCTCCAGCACGTCGCTATAGATAGTCCCCTTTGCGGCGGCTACCGTATCGGAGACGGCAGGCTCGGCAACCGTCGTTCCTGTCTCCTGGGCGGAATCTGTCTTCTTCACCCCGGACCACCAGTCGCTCACTTTCGACTTCCAGCTTCCGGCCGGTTTCCTGTCTTCCGGCTTCACGGACATCTCTTCTTTCTTTTCCTCGGCTTTTTCCGCGGGCATTTCCGCAGTCATCTTCGACAGGACTGAGTTCATCTTCGAGAGCATGCCTTCCGCGTTCACATAACCGACTATTGCATCCGTCTTATCGCCGGCCGGGCCGAGGAATATTATCGTCGGGTATCCCGACACTCCGTATTTTGACACGAGTGTCGGGTATTTATCGCCATTGACCTTGACGCATATGAATTTTTTAGCGAGGTTAGCCACTTCGGGGTCCGCATAAGTGTCCCTGTCGAGCTTCTTGCACCACCCGCACCAGTCGGTATAGAAATCCGCCATTACGGGCTTATTCTTCGACTTCGCCTCTTTAAGCGCGCTGTTGAGGTTGCCCGCCCATGTTATAGCCGCATGCGCGGAAGATGACGTCATAGAAACGCACAGCAGGGCCGCGGCCAACGCAAATACACGATATCCTTTCATTGAACGTCTCCCTTGTAGCCCTCTTTTTTAAGTTCGCCTCCGGGACATATTTCGACCGCCTCGTCTATGCTGACCTTGAACACTACTATCCTGTTCGGGAACGCAGCTTCAAAGCTGTTATGCCTCTCGCCTTTCTTTACCCCTTCCACTATCCGTTTCGTCGAAAGTCTTATCTCCTTGTCCAGGAACTCTTTCGCCGCCTTTTCGTACTCCGCGCCTTCGGAAAGGATCTCGACCGCGCCGTTCACCTGGTACCCCGTAAGGTTCTTATAGTCGACTACGGATATCGACGCTTTCGGGTTTATGTTCAGGTTCCTGAATGTCCTGCCTATCACGAAATCGACCATGTAGATATGCCCGCCCTCCGCCTTCAGGAAGAACTTGGGCGCGACATTCGGCCTTCCGTCCATGTCACAGGTCGCCATCTGCACGAAATCCATGTCCTTTATAAGCTCATTTATTTTTTTTGCTATCATCAGACTTCTTCTCTGCCTCTTTTACTATTCTACTTTCGAGGTCTTTTATTGCCCCCTCGGCTTCTCTTGTCGCATACTTATTTTCTGATGTATCTAACTCTATGACTTTCTTGTAAGCAGATATCGCATTCTCATTCTGCTTAAGGTCCTCATAAGTCCAGCCTTTAACAAGATATGCATCTACATAGTTGGCTTTCATTTTAGTTGCCTTTTCGAGATCCGCAAGAGCTTCCTCAAGCTTGCCTTTAACATAATAAGCTCTACCCCTATTGCAGTAATATATTGCGGAAGATGGATTCAAATCAATCGCCGACGAATAATCTTTAATTGCCTTGTCAATATTGCCTTTCCATTGATACGAAACACCTCGCTTATTGAATACATCTGCATCGTTTGGATCCAACTTAATGGCCTCAGAATAATCCTCTACCGCTTTCCCGTATGATTTCGTTTCCAAATATGCATTCCCTCTACTCACATACGCGTATCTAAACGAAGGGCTGAATTCTATGACTTTATAGTATTCAGAGATCGCCTGATTCCAATTTTTATTAACGGCATAAGATTTCCCTTTAAAAGCTCTTGCAGCAATATCTGCCTTAACTTTTCCATTTAGAACATCATTTATCGCATTTATCTCTAATTCTGCATACGGTTTTATTAACTCATCAGCCAACGACTTCTCTAATGTATTTTTTGCCTCCTCATATTTGCCTTGCGAGGCAAGATCAATTCCTCTGAGATATTCCGATTTTAAGTCAGTAGCTATTGCCATACTCGCGTAATTAGGTAATAAAATTAATGCTGTAGCCATAAATACAAAAGTTTTTATTCTCATGGTATCTGCTCCGTTATGAACAATCCTACCTGCCGCTTTGATTTCCATATCTTCCTTATGATCTTCTTCCTCTTGAGGAACGCTTTCACTATCGCCGGGTCGAAATGCGTACCGCTCTCCGCCTTGATGATATCCACCGCTTCTTCAAAACCGAAAGCCCTCTTATAGGGCCTCTTCGATGTCAGCGCGTCGAATACGTCGGCCAGCGCGACTATCCTGCCGAACACGGGTATATCGCTGCCCTTCAAACCCTGGGGATACCCGGTCCCGTCCCATCTCTCGTGGTGGGTCAAACTGATCATCATCGCGATCTTGAGCAGGTTGAGGTTGCTCCCTTCGAATACCTCCGCGCCTATCTGCGCGTGTTTCTTAACTATCTCCCGCTCTTCCGGAGTTAGTCCGCCCTTCTTCTTTAATATCGAATCCGGTATTATCAGCTTTCCCACGTCATGCAGGGGGCTTGCGTATCTGAGGTAATCTATGTCCTTCTTCGGGAGCCCGAGCCCGCGGGCTATCTCGGTGCAGTATTCCGCGACCTTGACCAGGTGGGTGCCGGTAGAACCGTCCTTGAGCTCCGCTATGAGCGCAAGGCGCATTATCATCTCTGAATATGAGTGCTTTACTTCGTTGTAATCTTTCCTGAGTTCCTTATAGGCCTTCTTCATCCTCGCCTGGTACTCGAAATAACGGCTCTTCTTCATCTGCGCCTCATTTTACGGAACTGCCGATCCATTTCAGGTAGTCCCTGCTGCCCGCCTTCACAGGTATCGCGATTATCTCCGGGCATTCATAAGAATGCATACGCTTTACCGACCTCTCGAGCTCGCTGAAAAGGCCTTCTGCCGTCTTCGCTACAAGCAGGCATTCCCTGGAATCCTCCAGCTTGCCCTTCCAGGAATACACGGACCTTATGCCGCGTATGATACTGACGCAGGCTGCAAGCTTCCCGGCGACCAGCCCTTTCGCGATCCTGGCGGCCTCCGCCTCGGAACCTGCTGTTATGAATACAGCGATGTACTTCAACCTGCGTTTACCTGCGCAGGTATATCTTGTAATCCTGATCGCCTTCCAGGATCACGTGGCCTTCCCTGGCAAGCCATCCGAGGCTCATCAGGATCACATCCTTCGGCTTCTCAACGCCTGAGCATAGCTGGGAGAAAGACACCTCGCCGTGCTCGTCGAGATAATGCCATATCTCTCCCGCCGTTATCCCTATTTCGGTAATCATCTCTGTGCCCCCTTTTGTGGTAAACCATGCTGTTTCTTGTTATAACTGCCGCATCTCGGGCAGGCCGAGATCCCGGTATTTTTGCTGTCTATATAATATTGCGTGCATATCGAGCACTGCCATACACTCCTCTCCGACAGCGAGCGGTTGGGCAGGTTCCTGGTCTTTTCGAACACAAACCAGTATATCAAATATGCGACGGCTGTAAACGTTATATATAAAGCCACTGCCCACGATAAATCCATTCTTATCATTTCGCCGCCGCTTTCTCAAGCTTCAGGTTTAGCTTAATCGTTCCCAGCTGTTTGCCGCCGTCCGCTCCGGTTTTTAAGGGAGCGAATTGCCACCCCTTAAGATATCTGATCGCTACTATATCCACCGTAGGATGTCCGGAAGATGATACGCGCTCGACCGACTCGACCTTTCCTTCGGGCGATACGCTGAACCTGAGCCCCACCTCAAATGAATCCCCGAGCCCCTGCAGATCCACGCCGAGGCTCTCGTCCCAGCGAAGGAATGTCGGGAGTTCCGGCTTGTAAACGACCTCCCTGAAACGCGCCGGGCCTTCTATCTCCGACGGGGAGGTCTTATACCTTACCATTACCTTATCGAACGGCTGCCTTGCCATCACCCTCTCTCCGGTGACGGACGATGAAGGCGCCCCCGGACCCGTCTTTTTTGCCGGGTCGGCCCTCGTCGAAAGAGGCATCCGGTCGTTCGCGCCGGGGCCGTATGCGTTTTCGGACGGGACGGCCAATGCCGCAAGCTTCCTTATATTCTCGGATTTTTCTCCTGCGTCATAGTGGACCATCGTCTTATCTTCAAGTATCGAGCCGACGAACGCGACCCTCGGGTACTGCCCTGCCGCCTCCGGCCCGCCAGGCTTTACCGATATTTTGAACGTAGATAATAAAAGTATATGCCAAAGAACCGAAACGGCTGCCGCAACTGCAATAACGCCCCGCGCCGTCAGTTTGCCTGCGTCGTAGCTATATTTACCTGCTGTATCCCTGATCTCCTGCATATGTCCCAGACCTCTACGACGCGTTCAAGCGCAGTGCCTTTATCCGCCTTTATAAGTACGGAATCATTCTTATCCATTGATCCGAGCCTCTTGGCGAGCTCGTCCGGCGTTACCGCATCCTTCCCGAAGAAGAGGACCTTCTCCCTCGTGACGGTTATCACGGAGGACTTACCTTTTACCGTCTCGGAGGTCACAGCTTTCGGGAGGTCTACGCCTATTACTGCCTGCGTCTGGACAGAATAGTTCCACGTCAGGATAAGGAATATTAAAAGCAGCAGTATGCAGTTCATCACAGGTGCCGGATCGAAACGGCTGCCGTCCATCAGCTTATGGCGCGATGACCCGAACCTCATCTATTCTTCCTTCTTTTCGGAGAGTATGTTGACCAGGTCCGTGGCGTTTATTTCCATGTCACGTATCATGTAATTCGCTTTGCTGACGAAATAATTATACGCCGTAAGCGCGGGAATAGCAACTACTAAACCCGCCACCGTCGCGATCAGCGCTTGCCAGACGCCCGCAGACAAGTCCGACGGGGTCGATGGCAGCATCGCCGCCGACCTTTGCTGTATCTTCTGGAATATCTCCACCATGCCGAGAACGGTCCCGAGCAGGCCGAGCACGGGGCTCACCTGTGCGACCGTGGCAAGTATGCCTATGTTCTTCTCTATCCTGGGTATCTCGTGAAGGGCGGCGTCCTGGATAGCCTCCTTGATCTCCGGCCTCTGCCTGTCGTATTTGAGTATCCCGGCCTTCAGCACCCTCGGCAGCGGGCCGGGCGACTTGTCGCACATCTCTATCGCTTCGTCCGCCCTGTTCCTCTTCAGGGCGTATGATATCTCACCCATGAATTTCCGGGTATTTATCCTTATCCTCCTGAAATACATGATCCTTTCGGCCATCACCGCGAAAGCTATGACGGAACACAGCAGTATCGGCACCATCATCGGCCCGCCTTTTATCAGCCATTCCATGTCAATCTACCTCCAGGATTTTAACGGGAACGTTCTTTTCCATCCAGTCAAGCCTCTCTCTTGCGTATTTCGCTTCGCCGCGTTTTTTCAAAATGAGCTCTTCGTATATCTTTGCCGCGTCTTTCCAGCGCTGTTTTCCCTCAAAGAGGGTCGCCGCGCGAAGCTGCGCCCGCCCCGACCACGGCAATATCTCCGGGTAAAGATACTTTACCTTAAGGTATTCGGGTATGGCCTGGTCCGTATCGCCCGACTCCTCATAACATTCCGCAATGAGGAACTGCGTCTCGGCGTTGAAATTGCTCTGGGTATCCGTTATAGCCGCCCTATACTTCTCTATTGCCGCGTTATAAAGGCCCCTCTCCTTGAGCATGTCGCCTATCCGCCTGCTTGCCACCTTCTCGAACTGCGTGCCGGGGTACTTTTCGATTATCGTCTTAAGCTCCCTTGCCGCGTCGTCGGCCCTCCCGCTCTCGGCGAGTATGTCTCCGATCCTCATCGTGCTCTCCACGGCCGACTTCGAGTCCGGGTATTTCTCGATCACGTACTCGAACTTTTTTATCGCGCCTTCCAGGTCGCCGCCCTTATACATCGAGAACGCAAGCCAGTATTCGGCCTCGTCGGATATCCTGCTCTGCTTCCCCTTCGCGGCGATAAACTCGAAATAGGGCTTCGATTTCGCGTACTGGCCGTCATTATAATAATACTGCCCGAGCCACAGCCTGACATCGTCGGTTATGTCGGAGTTCGGGTATTTCTCTATATAACTGTCGAATTTCGCTATAGCCGATTTTTCGTTCCCGAGCTGGTAATAACACCACCCGGTCTCGTAAAGGCTCAGGCGCGCGTACTCCGACGAAGGATATTCTTTTATGATCCTGTTAAAGACCGCGATCGCCTCCTGGTACCTTTCGAGGTTAAACAGGCAGTTGCCGGCCTGGAAATGCACTGCCGGAAGGTCCGCGCTCTTCGGGTGGGATGCCATGAACTTCTGGAACGAATCCAGGGCAAGCTGGTAATCCCCGTTCCTGAAATACGATACACCGAGTTTCTGCAGCGCGTCTTCCTTGAACCTCGAATTCGGGAAATTCCCGAGAAGGCTCTGGAAAGCCAGGACGGCGCCCTCGTAATTTCCCGCGGCGGTCATCGCGATGCCTATCTGGTATTGCGCATAGTCGCACACGACCGAGTCCCTGTAATCCCTCAGTATCGTGTCATAGGACCCCCTTGCCCTGTCGTAATCCTTCATCTCGAGGTAGATGTCCCCGATCACGGAGATCGAGCTCGCCTTCAGGTTCCTGTCGTCCGATATCCTGACGCATTCCTCGAAGCTCGATATCGACTGCTGCAGTTCCCGCCTCTTCAACAGGACCCATCCCATATTATAACGGAACTGGTCCTCAATATCCGACCCGGGGAACTTCTTTATCGCTTCGGCGTATACGTCTTCCGCGTCCTCGTATTGCCCGAGGTTATAAAGGCAGTCGCCCTTCCAGAGGTATGCGTCGTCGAGGAAATACGAATTCCTGTATTTCAGGATTATCTCGTCATAGCTTACGGAGGCCTGGCGGTAATCCTTCATCTGCGAATAGCACTGCCCTATCCCGAATATTACCGAATCAGTGAGATCGCTGTCGGGATAATCCTTCCTGAATGACAGGAAGCCCTCGATCGACTTTTCATATTCGCCCGCCCTGTGGTCCGACCAGGCCCTTCCATAACGCGCGAAGGCCGCCCATACCGCCTTTGGGTTCATCTCAAGCGCCCTTGTGTAATCCGCCGACGCTTCCTTATACTCCTTGTTCTGGTAATCTATCTCGCCCATGAGGAAATACGCATCCGGCATCTTTTTCGACACCGTGTATTCCTTCAGGAACTTCGATAACATCGACTTCGCCTCGGCGGGCTTGTCCGACATGAACAGCGAATCGGCGATCTTGTATTTTGCGTCGGCAGCCAGGTTATCATTCGGATATTTCTTTATGAATTCTTCGAAGGCACCTATCGCGCTATCGTATTCCTTCATGTTGAAGTAGCACCAGCCCCTGGAATATGCCGATTGTTTCGCGCGTTCCGAACCGGGATACGAGCTTATCACTTCGCCGTACCTGTTCAGCGCCTGTTTGTAGTCCCTGCCGTTGAAATAGGCCTCCGCCGACCAATATACCGCTTCCTCGTAAAGCCGGTTCGCCGATGACGACGAGAGGACTATGTCGAACTCGTTGACGGCCTGCGCGTATTTCCCCAGCGCTATATAGCAGCGGCCCAGCAGGAGGTGCGCTTCGTCGCGCCGCTCGTTCTGTGGATAATTCAGTAGGAACCTCTCGAGCTGTTCCTGCGATATATCATAGAATTCGTCTTCGAAGGCCTTTTTTGCCAGCACGAAATCGTCACTCGCCGCCGGCGATGCCGGGCGCACTTCCGCCGCGACAACCGCCCCGGCTATGCCGCACGACGTAAATATAAGCATTATAAGGAAATAGAGGAATGGTTTTCGGATCATCGCAGCCCTAATATATCACGAAGAAACTCTTTCTTCAACCGTGAACTTCGCCCAGCACCTTTTTCAGGTATTCCCCGGTATACGACTTCCTGTTGCGGGCTATCTGCTCCGGGGTGCCCGACGCAACGATCTCTCCCCCCGCGTCGCCTCCTTCCGGCCCAAGGTCGATTATATAGTCGGCGGTCTTTATCACGTCCAGGTTATGCTCGATCACGAGCACGGTATTGCCCTGGTCCACAAGCGCGTGCAGGACCTTAAGCAGCTTGTCGACATCGGCGAAATGCAGCCCTGTAGTCGGCTCGTCGAGTATATACAGCGTCCTGCCGGTGGAACGCCTTGAAAGTTCCGTGGCCAGTTTTACCCTTTGCGCCTCGCCTCCCGACAGCGTCGTCGCCGATTGCCCGAGCTCGACATAACCGAGGCCGACGTCGTTAAGCACGCGCAGTTTCTCCTTTATCCGCGGTATGTTCCCGAAAAGGACGAGCGCGTCTTCGACGGTCATCTTCAGCACATCGCTTATCGAGTTTCCCTTGTATTTAACGTCAAGCGTCTGCTCGTTGAACCTCGCGCCCTTACATACCTCGCAGGTCACGTAGACGTCGGGAAGAAAATGCATCTCTACCTTTATCACGCCGTCGCCGCCGCATGCTTCGCACCTGCCGCCCTTCACGTTGAAGCTGAACCTGCCGGGCCTGAACCCCCTGAGCTTCGCCTCCTGCAGCCGGCTGAAGAGTTCGCGTATCGGGGAGAACATGCCCGTGTAAGTGGCCGGATTCGATCTCGGCGTCCTCCCTATCGGGGACTGGTCGATGACTATGACCTTGTCTATGTTCTCCGTCCCTGTTATACGGCTGTGCTTCCCGGGTTTCTCCTTCGCCTTATAGAACCTCTGCGCGAGCGCCCTGTAGAGTATCTCATCAACGAGCGTCGATTTGCCCGAGCCGGATACGCCTGTCACGCATGCGAACACGCCCAGAGGTATCCTGACGTCTATGCCCTTCAGGTTATGTTCTGCCGCGCCCTTTATCACGATGGCCTTCCCGCCTTCCGGCGCGCGCCTTACGGCCGACGGCTTTATACCCGACTCGCCGTTAAGGTATTTCGCGGTAAGCGACCCCCCGCTCTTTAATAATCCGTTCACGCTCCCGGAGTACACGATGCGCCCGCCGTGTTTTCCCGCACCGGGCCCCAGGTCGACTATATGGTCGGCGCTCCTTATTGTCGCCTCGTCGTGCTCGACGACCACCAGGGTGTTACCGAGGTCGCGCAGTTTCTTCAGGCTCCCCAGCAACTTACTGTTATCCTTCTGGTGGAGGCCGATCGACGGTTCGTCAAGCACGTAGACGACGCCCACCAATCCCGATCCTATCTGCGTTGCGAGGCGTATGCGCTGGGACTCCCCTCCCGCTACCGTAGCGCTTGCCCTGTCGAGCGTGAGGTAGTCGAGCCCGACATCCGCCCGTCACTTCATCCTTGCCG
>JAGONY010000034.1 GCA_017992785.1 Candidatus Omnitrophota bacterium
GAAGTATACGTGCTTGATGTCATGGGGATCCTCGCGCGCCTCTATTCCGCGGGTGACATAGTTTTCATAGGCGGGAGTTTCATCAGGAAGGGCGGGCAGAACCCTCTCGAGGCCGCGTATTATTCGAAGGCGATACTTTTCGGCCCGCATATGCACAATTTCGAAGGGATCGCCGGGGCGCTTCTTTCGAAGAAAGCCGCGATACGCGTATCGGACAAGGATGACCTGGTCCGGAGCGCCAGGATGCTGCTGCATGATCCCGACGGCCGGGGCGCGATGGGCGAGAGGGCGCGCTCGGTCCTCGAGGCCAACGCGGGGGTAGCAGAGAAAGACCTGGAACTGATAGAGCCGCTGATAGGTAAAACATGAACGACAGCATCAAAAAATATTTCCTTTACCTGATGTCCGATGACCCGGCGGTGCGCGGCCCCGTTCCGGATATCCTCAAATTGCTGTTGTACTGGCTGTCTTTTGTCTACGGCATGGCGCTCGCGATCGCGAAAGCAGGCGCGAAGCCCTACCGCCCCCGCGGATGTAAGGTCATCAGCGTCGGAAATATCACCCTCGGAGGGACGGGCAAGACGCCTCTTGTCGCGGCGATCG
Organism: Candidatus Omnitrophota bacterium; assembly: GCA_017992785.1. Classification (GTDB taxonomy): domain Bacteria; phylum Omnitrophota; class Gorgyraeia; order Pluralincolimonadales; family Pluralincolimonadaceae; genus UBA6215. The sequence continues at coordinate 604 of JAGONY010000034.1, forward strand.
CAAAGAGGTTCAAGCGGGACGGGAAGAGAGCCGTGATACTGACACGCGGTTATATGGCCGACGCGAAGACCGGCATAGCGGATGAGCCGGAATTTTACAGGAGGACGCTCGCGGGCGTGCCGGTCATCACGGGCCGCGACAGGGCCGCTTCGGCGAAGGAGGCGGAGGCGAAATATTCCCCCAGCCTGTTATTGCTTGATGACGGGTTCCAGCACTGGGGCATCGCGAGGGACCTTGATATAGTAACCGTAGACCTGAACAACCCTTTCGGGAACGGGAGTTTGCTGCCGCGGGGTATACTCAGGGAGCCCGTCTCTTCCCTGAAAAGGGCCGGCATGGTCGTGATCACGAAGGTGCTTCCCGACATGTCGAGCCTCGGCAAGGCCGAGGCGTTAAAAAGCAGGATAAAGATGGAGAACCCCGGCGCGCAGGTCTTCAACGCGTCATATTGCGCGCGGCGCCTGCATGAGGTTTCGGGCGGGTATGAAACGCCCATCGACGCGATCAACTGCAAACAGGTGGCGTTGCTATGTGCGATAGGGGACCCTCGTTCGTTCGAGGATACCGTCGTGTCTACGGGCGCCATTGTCGCGGCGCAGTATTGTTTCATCGACCACCATATATTCACCGCGGCGGAGATCGGGCGCATATTGAAGGAATGCAAGGATAAGGGCATAGATACCGTCGTCACGACCGAGAAAGACCTTCCGCGCATAAAGAACTCGGGAGCGGCGCTTGTATCGCCCGAAACCGCGGGCGTCAGGATATTCGCGCTCTCGGTCGATCTGGTAATAGACAAAGAGGAGCAATTTTTTGGCGGACTGGATTCTCTATTTACTCGTAAGGGCTGAGGCCTTCGTATTCAGGCTGTTGCCGCTCAGGTTCTCGCTTTGGGCGGCGAGGTCTTTCGGGAGCCTGATATATTTCACGATGGGCCGGCGAAAGACCGTCGCGTACGCGAACCTGCGCGCCGCGTTCAGGGGCAGGTATACGCCATCGCAGCTCGACGGTATCATAAAGGACGTTTACAGGAATATCGCGCAATCATATATGGAGCTGCTGAAGTTCCCACAGGTCGATGATAACTACATAAAGAAATACATAAAGATAGAAGGCCACGAAAAGGTCAAGAAGGCGGTCGCTGAGCAGGGCACCGGCGTCATTTTTCTCACGGCGCATTTCGGCAACTGGGAACTCAGCTCGTTGATCGGCTCGGGCTCCGGTTATAAGATGAACGTGCTCGCCCGCTGGCAGAAGATGGAGAAGCTTAACGGCTACCTGAACAAAATGCGCGGCTCGAAGGGCGCGCATGTCATATTCAAGGAGAATGCCGTCGAGGAGATACTCGATTCCCTGAAAAGGAAAGAGGCAGTGGGCATACTCTCCGACCAGGACGGCGGGAAAAAAGGGGAGATCGTGGAGTTCCTCGGGCGCAAGGCGTCCACGCCTAAGGGCATCGCACATTTCTCGCTAAGGACCGGCGCGCCGATATTCCCGGTCTTCATCGTCAGGGAGCATGGGCCTTACCACAGGATAGTCGTCGAGGATGATATATCGGTGATGCGTTCCGACGACCTCGAAAAAGACGTGCATGAGATACTCCAGAGGTTCGCGGACGCGCTCGTGAAATACGTCACGAAGTACCCCGGGCAGTGGCTCTGGCTGCATAAGCGCTGGAAGTCCACGCCGGACAAGTCCGTCCTCGTCCTGAATGACGGCAAGGCGGGCCATTACAAACAGTCGCTCGCGCTCGCGCGCATGATAAGGGACGCGCGGGCCGCGAAGGGATACCTGCCGGACGATACCGCGATCGAATCCGCTGATGTGAAGTTCAGGAGCGCGTCCGCCAGGGCCGTCTTCGACCTTGGGTCAAAAGCGGGGCTGGGCATACACGCGCTCTCGGGATGTTTCGAAAAGGAAAGCTACGAGGCCTTAAGGTCGTCATATGCCGATTACGTCGTATCATGCGGTTCTTCGCTCGCGGGAGTGAACCTCTCGCTTAAGAAGGAACTCGGCGCCAGGTCGATCGTAATAATGAAACCGAACATATTCGACATAAAGGATTTCGACCTGGCGGTGATCCCGTCCCATGACATGGTAAAGCCGGCGAAGAACACCGTCTTCACTAAGGGCACGGTCACCGTCCTCGACGCGGCGGCGCTGCGCGGATATGCCGCGCGGCTCAACGAAAAGGTAAAGATAACGAAGCAAAAAGTCATCGGCGTTCTTATCGGCGGCGATTCGAGGGATTACGTGCTCGAGAAGGAGCTCGCGGCCGAGGTCATGGACGGAGTCCTGCGCGCCGCGGGAGAGATAGATGCTGAAGTGCTGGTAACGACGTCACGCAGGACGCAGAGGGCGGTCGAGTTCGCGTTGAAGGAGCGCTACGGCAAGTCCGGCAGGATAAAACTGCTTCTGATAGCGAACGACGGGAATTTCGAGGGCGCGATAGAGGGGATACTCGGGCTTTCCGACATCCTCGTGGTCTCGGGCGAATCCGTCGCTATGCTGACCGAGGCGGTAAGCTCAGACAGGCCGGTCATCGCGTTCATGCCCCGCAAGATAAGGCCGCGTTCGGCGTCGAAACTGGAAAGGTCGGTAGGCAACCTCGAGAAAGAGGCGCTGATAAGGGTCTCAACGCCCGCGGAGATAGCGGAGGATATAATCCATTATATCGGCCATGAACCGGCCGCGGTCTCGGGCGGCGATATCGCGGCCGTGAGGGCCGCGCTGGGTAAGATAATATGAAGATAGTCCAGATACTGCCGCGCCTTAATACGGGAGGGGTCGAAACGGGTGTCGTCGACCTGTCGGAACGCCTTATCAAGCTCGGGCACAACGCCGTCGTCATATCGGGCGGCGGAGAACTCGTAAAAAAACTCGAGGCCGCCGGCATCAAGCACTACACTCTCCCGGTCGGGAAAAAGGACCCGTTTACAATACTGCGCATGATACCCGCCGTCTGCAGGATACTGCGTTCGGAGAAGGCCGATATCCTGCACGCGCGCAGCAGGGTCCCCGCGATGATCGGCTATTACGCCGCACGCAGGGCAGGCGTCGTATTCATAACGACGTGCCACGGGTATTATTCGAAGAAGCCGTTCAGCAAGGTAATGGGATGGGGCAAGTATGTCATCGCGATAAGCCAGGTGATCGCGAAGCATATGATGGATTCGTTCAAGGTGCCTTACAGGCGGATAAAGCTCATATACCGCGGGGTAAACCTCGAGCGGTTCAGGTTCAAAGAGCCCGATGAATCCGTAAAAAGCGATTACACCATAGGGATAATAGGAAGGCTCACGCCGCTTAAGGGTCACGCGTATTTTTTCAGGGCGGCCGCGAAAGCCCTTAAATATTTTCCGCGGCTTAAGGTCCTCGTCGTGGGCGATGCGTCCCCCGGCAAGGAGAGGTACAGGCAGGAGCTGCAGGATACGGTCCGGAGGTTGGGCCTCGAAAAGCACGTGGAGTTCCTCGGCCGCAGGAGCGACATCCCGGAAATACTCGCGGGGCTCGACCTGCTTGTACTCGCGACGACGGTCCCGGAAGGGTTCGGCAGGGTCATCATCGAGGCGTTTGCCGCGGGAGTGCCGGTCGTCGCGACAAGCGTCGGCGGAGTGACCGAGATAATCCGCGACGGCGTTAACGGCCTGCTCGTTCCGCCCGAAGACCCGCAGGCGATGAGCGACGCGATCGTGAGGATGCTTAAGGACAGGGCGCTTACAAAAGGGATCGTGCGCAACGCGAGGAAGGACGCGGAGGAAAAGTTCAACCTCGACAGGATGATAACGGAGACCGTCCGCGTCTACGAGGAAGCGCTCGAGCGGAAGAGGATACTCGTCATCAAGATAAGCGCGGTCGGCGATTGCGTGCTCGCGACACCGTCGCTGCGCGCGATACGCCAGAAGAACCCGAAGGCATATATAGCCCTGCTTACCGGCAGGATGGAGAGCCAGGCCCTCAAGGGATGCCCTTACGTGGACGAGTTCATAATATATGACAGGAACGGCCGCGACAGGGGATGGCTAAGGTTCCTCGAGCTCGCCGCGGAAGTCAGGCGCTACTGCTTCGAGGAAGTTGTCGACCTGCAGAATAATTCGAAGAGCCACATATTCGCGATAATGAGCACCGCTACGAAGAGGTACGGTTACAGGAAGGGCTGGCACGGGCTCTTCCTGAACAAGGCCATAACAGACAACGGGCGCCCGATACCGCCCGTCGACCACCAGTTCAGGGTCCTCTCGCTTATGGGCATTGAAGGCGCGCCGAAGGAACTCGAGCTCTGGCCATCGGCCGCGGACGAAGGGTCTGTAAGGGATATGCTTGAAACGGACTGGGTCGGGGACCACCAGGCGCTCGTCGCGATAAACCCCGGCGCGAGCCCGCGCTGGGCGACGAAAAGGTGGCCCGCCGAAAATTTCGCCAAATTGTGCGACCTGCTCGCGCAAAAAGAGATACGGCCGGTCATTATAGGGACTAAGGCGGACTCGGAGGCCGCGGACCTCGTAATATCCATGACAAGGTCTAAGCCGGTGAACCTTACGGGAAAGACCACGATAACGGAACTGGCCGCGCTGATGAAGAGGATGAAATGCCTCGTGACAAGCGACAGCGCGCCGATGCACGTGGCGGCGGCGATGAAGACGCCGTTCGTCGCGCTGTTCGGCCCCACCGATCCGGCGAGGCACCTGCCGCCTTCGCAGGCCTGCGCGGTCGTGCGCAAGGGCCTCAGGTGCGCACCGTGCTATAAGCCGGTCTGTTCGGATATCAGGTGCATGAGGGAGATAGAGGTGGAAGACGTCATGAGATCGATCGAGAAACTATTGGCGGCCCGATGAACATACTGCTGGCCACCACGCATATGAGGATGGGGGGCGTAGGCGTATACACTGCCACGCTCGCGAACCGCCTGCAGGCCGCGGGTAACCGCGTATTTGTCGCGTCTTCGGGGGGAGGGCTCACGGAAGGCCTCGCGCCGGGCATCGTAAAACTGGACGTGCCCCTCGACACGAAATCCGTATTGAGCCCAAAGGTCCTCGTGTCCGCCCTGAAATTGCGCGCGATCGTAAAGAAGGAAAAAATAGATATTGTGCATGCCCAGACGAGGGTATCCCAGGCGGCGGCGCAGCTGTTGTCCGCGTTGACGGGCGTACCTTATGTGGCGACCTGGCACGGGTTCTTCAGGCCGCACTTCCTGCGCAGGGCGTTCCCGTTCTGGGGAATAAAGACGATTGCGATAAGTAGGCCTGTATACGAGAACCTCAAAGACGCGTTCGGCAGGAAAGAGAAAGACCTGCGGCTCGTGCAGAACGGCGTCGAGACGGAAAAGTTCAGCAGGGAGTATACTCCCGAAGAGAAGGACGGCATAAGGAAGAAATACGGATTGGGCGGCGGCCCGGTCGTGGGTATCATATCGAGGCTTTCCGAGGAGAAAGGGCACGCGGTACTGATAGACGCGTTCAGGGAGATATCCGCGAAGTTCCCCGGCGCGCGGCTTCTTATTATCGGCGAGGGCCGCCTCGAGCATGGCTTGAGGAAAAGGGCCGAAGGCCTGGGCCTCGGGGATTCTGTCCGCTTCTTCGGAAACACCTTAAACGCGCGCGAATTTCTTGCTATAATGGATGTATTCGCGAGGCCGGGGCTGCAGGAAGGGTTCGGGCTCGCTATCGCAGAAGCGATGCTGATGGGCGTCCCGGTCGTTTCCACGGGGGTTGGCGGTTTCAGGGAGATGCTCGATGACGGCGAGTTAGGAGTGCTTGTCGAGCCGTGCGACGCCGCCACGCTCGCAGGGGCGGTATGCCGCCTGCTTGCGGATAAAGCGCTCGCCGGGCGCATAGCCGCGGCCGCGAAGAAATACGCGGCGGAGAATTTCTCTGCGGAACGCATGGCGAGGCAGACGCTTGAAGTATATAAGGAGGCGCTGGATGGGGCCGGCAAAAAATAACCGGCCGCGCATGCGCGCCTTAATTGCCGTAGCGGTATTGGCCCTGGCGCTGGCCGGGGGAAAGCTCTTTCTCGAGACGAAATTTTATCCGCCGATACTTATGTACCATAACGTCGAGGACCTCCCGGAGGGCAACGCGATGTATGTCACCGGGGCGCAGTTCAGGCAGCAGATGAGGTTCCTGAGGGAGCATAAGTACAATGTCGTGTCTATCGAGGAGCTCGCTGATATCCTCGAGAGCGGCGGGAGAGTGCCGCGGAATACCGTCGCGGTCACGTTCGACGACGGCAACGCGAACAATTACCTGAACGCTTTCCCGATATTGAAGGAATACGGGATACCCGCGACGGTCTTCATGATATCGGATTATATAGGCAGGGGCGGGTACCTCACGATAACGCAGATCAGGAAGATGTCCGCGGCCGGAATAGGTTTCGGCAGCCATACGAGGTCGCACCTTAATTTCAAGGATGCCCCGGAGCGGGTGATCGAGGGCGAATTGGTGCACTCGAAAAAAATAATAGAGGCAGTGACCGGCAAGAAAGTGACGGCGTTCTGTTACCCGTTCGGCGAACGCGGCGCCTGCACAAACGGCATGCTGGAACGAGCCGGTTACAGGACGGCTTTCGTGACGACGCTGCGCGACGGGTCGGTGAAATTGGACAGGTTCGCGCTGAAACGCATAAAGGCAGAGACGAGCAGGGCGAACATGCTTGAATTCAGGCTCAAGGTATCGGGTTATTACACATGGCTGAAGTCGGCCGGGCGGAAAAAGAAAAATTGAAGAAGATACTGATAGTCAACGTCAATTGGATAGGGGATGTGCTATTCTCGACCCCGGCAATACGCGCGCTGCGCAGGCATTATCCCAATGCGCATATCGCCTGCATGATCGTTCCGCGCTGCAGGGAGGTGCTGGAGCTGAACCCCAATATTAACGAGCTGATCATCTACGACGAAAAAGGCGAATACAAGGGCCTGACCGGAAAGATGAGGCTGATATCCGAGCTGAAGGCGCGCTCGTTCGATATCGTTTTCCTTTTCCACAGGTCGCTGACCCGCACGCTGATGGTCGCCCTCTCGGGGATAAAGGAGAGGGTAGGAATAGATAACCCCAAGAGGGGATTCCTGCTTTCGAGGAAGGTCCTGCCGCAGCCGCCGGACATACATAAGGTCGAGCAGTTCCTGAACATCGTCAAGGTGACGGGCGTGCGCGACAACGGCAAGGACATGGAAGTTCATGTCAGCAAGAGCGACGAAGCGTTCGCGGAGTCGTTCCTGAAGTCCCAGGGCATAAAGAAGGGCGAGCCGTTCGCGATCCTGAACGCCGGCGGCAACTGGGACATGAAACGATGGCCCGCCGAAAATTTCGCCGAACTCGGCAACAAGCTCGGCAAGGAATACGGCATGCCGGTGGTATTGACCGGTGCCGGCAAGGACGTCGGCCTCGCAGAAAAGATCGCCGGCATGATGAAGAAGAAGCCGGTCATCGCCGCGGGCACGACCTCGCTGAGGCAGCTCGCCTCGATAATGAAACGCGCGGCCCTCGTCGTCTCGAACGATTCGGGGCCGATGCATATAGCGGTCAGCCAGGGCGCGAAGACGATCGCGATATTCGGGCCGACCGACCCTAAACTTACTGGGCCGTACGGCAGCGGAAGATATAAGGTGCTGCAGAAGAGTTCCGGGAAGCCGGGATGCAAGATACCGTGCTACAACCTGCGCTGCGAGGACGCCCTTTGCATGAAAGCGGTATCGGTAGATGACGTCATGCGCGAAGCGGAAGGGTTCCTGAAATGAAAAGCGTTAAGAAGATACTCGTCGTAACCCTGAGCAATATCGGCGATGCCGTGCTGACATTGCCGGTCATGGGCGCGCTGCGCGCGCAATACGGCGAGGCGGAGATAGATGTGGTTGCGGGCCCGCGTTCCGCGGAGGTCTTCGTGTCGGACCCGAGGATAAACAAAGTTTACATATATGATAAGTCGGCCCCGCTGGCGCGTAAGGCCGGCCTCATGCTCGAACTAAGGAAGAGGCGTTATGACCTGCTGGTGGACCTGCGCAACAGCATGTTCGGATTCTTCAGCGGCGCAAGGGCCTCCAACGGCCCCGCCAAAAAGAAAGCGGGAGGGGCAAAACACAAGACGGAGGAGCACCTCGACAGGATAAGGCAGCTCGGTATAGACGCAAAATACGCGCCGTTCCCTGTCTGGATAGGGAAGCCCGACGAGGAGAAGGCGAGGATCCTGCTAAGGGACAAGGGTATATCGGACGACGACAGGTTGATATGCGTAAGCCCGGGCGCGAAGAGCCATATAAAGAAGTGGAGCGAGGGCGGGTTCGCGAAGGCCTGCGACATGCTTGCCGCATCATATAAGATGAAGGTAGTATTCGTCGGCGATGCCTCCGAAAAGGAGACGTGCCAGAGGATAATAAATATGATGCGCAGTTACTCCGTCTCGACAGCGGGTTTCACGAACCTGCGCGAACTCGCGTGGATCATCAAGCGCTCGTCGCTGCTGATAACCAACGACAGCGCGCCCTTGCACATCGCGGGCTCCGTCGGGACTCCGGCAGTGGCCATATTCGGCCCGACCGACCCGAGGAGATACGGCCCGAGGGAGGGCGCGGGGATCGCTATCAGCAGGAAGCTCCATTGCTCGCCGTGCGAGGCCGCGCAATGCAGGTATAACCTTGAATGCATGAAATCCGTGACCGTTGAAGAGGTCTTCGATACCGCTAAAAGGGTGCTGGATGCCGGAAAATAAGAGGAAGTACAGGATACTGATAATCAGGACCGACAGGATAGGCGACGTCCTGCTCTCTACGCCCGCGATAAAGGCGGTAAGGGACGCGTACCCTAACGCGCATATCGCGGTAATGGTAAGGCCGTATGTCGAGGATGTCGTGGACGGCAATCCTTACCTCGACGAGGTCATCCTCTACGACAAGGACAACAAGCAGAAAGGGATCTTCTCGACAATGGCCTTCATAGCCGGGCTCAGGCGCAAGAGGTTCGACCTCGCGATAGTCCTGCATCCGACGGTCAGGTCCAACGTGATACCATTCCTCGCCGGAATACCCGAGCGGGTCGGCTATGACAGGAAATGGGGTTTCCTGCTTACCAAGCGGCTTAAGGACACGAAACACCACGGAGAGAAGCACGAGATAGATTACAGCCTCGACGTGCTGCGGCCGGTCGGGATAACGCCGAAGGACAGGGCGCTCCACATGCCTGTGAAGCCGGAATACGAGAGGGTAATAGAACGTTTCATGGACCTCGCCGATATAGGGAGC
>JAGONY010000035.1 GCA_017992785.1 Candidatus Omnitrophota bacterium
AGAAGAGGATCTGGAAGATCGACTTATTGCCGAGATGACGAAGCGGGGGCGACTGCCCAATGTGAGCACCTTCGCTTTTACCGCCACCCCCAAGCGCAGGACCCTGGAGCTGTTCGGCTGCCGGCGGTATGTAGCCCGCCGGGAGCTCTTCGCACCCTATTTCGAGAAGCAGGTCCGTTTGGGTCACGATCTTCTTTTTCATTTTTCTTCCGTATTCTCCAAATATAGCGTCGCGCAGGACTTTGCAAGGTTCCTTACCCTCGCGATATATGTCGGGCGCTCTGTCGTGCTGACCGCCCCGCGGGCGTCCATCATGTTGAACGCGTGCGATGTCTTCAGCATGAACTCATAGGCGGGCGTCAGGAGTTTCTCCGCGAGCAGCCTCTTCGATTCCCTTTCGTAGGTGTTGAACAGTTCCATGTACATCTTCGGGTCGCTGGCCTCGAAGTTGTACTTCGAGCACTCTATCTCGTCTTTCCTGTGTATATCGCCGTAAGTGTGCGTATCGTCCCATTTGAGCTTATAGAAGTCGTATTGCCCCTGGATGAACATCGCGATCCTTTCGAGCCCGTATGTTATCTCGCACGGGATGACGTCGAGTTCGATGCCGCCGACCTGCTGGAAATACGTGAACTGTGTGACCTCGAGGCTGTCGAGCCAGACCTCCCACCCGAGCCCCGACGCGCCGAGCGTAGGCGATTCCCAGTCATCCTCGACGAACCTGAAATCATGTTTCTTGAGGTCTATGCCCAGGCTGTCCAAACTCTCGAGATAGAGCGCCTGGACGTCAGCCGGCGCCGGTTTGAGTATTACCTGGTACTGGTAGTAGTGCTGCGCCCTCAGCGGATTGTCGGCATACCTGCCGTCGGTCGGGCGCCTCGACGGCTGGACGAACGCGACGTTCCACGGCTTCTTGTCCAGGCTCCGCAGGAAAGTGAGCGGATGGAATGTCCCCGCGCCCACCTCGGTATCGTACGGCTGCGCGATAAGGCACCCCTTGCCGGCCCAGAACCTCTCAAGGCCCATTATCAGTTCCTGGAAAGTCATCGTCTTTTTCTTCATCTCTTTAACCTTTGCAGCTCCCTTATGAATTTTTTTGTCTTAAGCGGCCTCTCGAGGTGCGACGCTACCATCCTGTCGACCAGCGGGCCGAGTTCGTCCGATACCGGCTTCGATATCCTGAACTTTAACAGCGAATCCCAGTCCGCGCTCTTGAGCCGGTTGAATGTCTGCGCGGTGCCCATCGACACTTTTACATGCCCTACCGAGGAACCCTGCGCGGTCGGCCCGAACCCGAGAAGCGTCAGGAACCTTATCTCGAAGATACGGACGATCTTCACGGGCTCCATGCCCTTCGCGAGCATCCCGAGGCAACCGAGCAGCAGCCCGAATATCTCCTCGTTCCTTTCCGCGGGCTCGGTAAGCTCATCGACGAGTTCCGCGAGGTAAGAAGCGTAAGCGATCGCGTAAAGGTCCTTGCGGATGCCGAAGAAGCCGTCCAGAAGGTCGCACTGCGTGATATTCTGGAAGTCGCCCTTAGATTTTTCATAGAACACTATCTTATTAAGCCCGAACAGCTCGGCCTGGCTTCCGTATTTCGATCGGTCGCCGCGGATACCTTTCAGGACGCCCTTTATCTTGCCGAAGTCCTTCGAATAGAATGTCGCGACGATGCTCGTCTCCCTCAGGTCGCGCCTGTTGAGGACCAGGGCTTCAGTCGTCTGTATTGCCATTCTTCTTCTTTATATTGACCCTGTCGGGCAGAGGGACGATCCCTCCGGATATTACCAGCTTCAGCCCCTCCTCAACGCTCATATCCAGGCTTATCATCTCGCTCTCGGGAACGAGAAGAAGGAATCCCGAGGTCGGGTTCGGGGTCGTCGGGACGAATACGTTTATTACCCTTTCGATCGTTTTGTCCTGTACCTCTCCTTTGCCCTCCGACGTGACGAATCCTAAAGCGTATGTTTTCTTATGCGGGAACTCGACCAGCACGACCCTCGTGAAGATCCCTTTTGTCTGGCCGAGGAAGGCCTGGCTGATCTCCCTAGTCGCAGAGTAGACCTTGCCGAGCATCGGTACATGGAAGAATTTCCTCTCGAAGTACGAGAAGAGCTTTTTCAATACAAGCACCCTGGTCCCGAAACCTATGAATACTATGATCCCGATGACCGCGACATAGAGCCCCGCTTTTACCAGGTAAGGGCTGACGATGCCGCTGTAATACGGCTCAAGTTTCACCATTACGCGTTTTATGAAAAGCGCGTCGAACGGCGTCAGGACGAATACGATAAGCCAGTACGTTACAAGCGCCGGGATTATTACTACGATTCCCGCCAGGAAATTCTTTCTCATTGATTTCAACATGTCAGCTCCTGTATAAAAGCTGGAAGAAACAAAGGGTCACGAGTATGCCGAGCATCGAACCGGCTATCACTTCCCATGTCGTGTGTATGCCCTTTTTCACCCTCGATACGGCCAGAAGTACGGCCATCAGGAAGACGAGCGATACGATTATGATATTGTCGGCAAGGAACGAAGTTATCGTGAAAACCGAAAAAGCGAAAGCCGAGTGCCCGCTGGGCCATCCTCCCCTGAAAGGCGTCCCCCTGTGAAGGACGAGCTTCAGCACAACTACCAGCGACAGAAGTATCGCGAGCGTGATAAAAGTCACGTGCCACGGCGACTGCCTTATCCTAAGCATTGCGTCAGACAGGTTCAGTATCCTCAAGCTCTTGAAGAAGACGAGGTATCCCACTATTATCGCGTAGACAGACGCCACGAAAACGCAGCCGGCCGCGATGTCTTTCGCCATCTTAGCCATATTGTGGAATTCTTTCGTGAATATGTCGACCGTTATCTCGAGAGCGGTATTGAACATCTCGGCCACGATCACCATCGTGACGGCGCTCAACAGCAGGATGAATTCGACGACGGTCAGGTTCATCACGATCCCGAAGAACAGGACCGCGGCGCCGACGAAGAAATGGATGCGCATGTTCCTCTGGGTCTTAAGCGTGTGCTTGAGCCCCTCGATTGCGTAGTTAAAAGAGTCCGTTAGCCCGCGTTTTTTCATAACTTGCCCAGTATCCTTTTCTCCATGTCCCTCATGACCTTCCTCTTCGGCGCCGACGTATCGTCAAAGCCGCATAAATGCAATATGCCGTGGACCACGCACAACCTAAGTTCGCCCGGCAGCGTATTGCCGTAAAGGCGCGCGTTCTTCCTCGCCGTGTCTACGGATACCGCGATGTCGCCGGTATCGAACGCGAGGACATCCGTCGCGCAATTCCTTCCCTTGAACCCGGAGTTGAGCCGTTTTATCCCGGCGTCGTCCGTAAACAGTATATTTATTTCGCCGCCTTTCCAGCCGAGCGCTGAAAGGGCTTTTGACGCGAATGACTCGGCCGAGCGCTTCGTGAACGGTATGGCCGTATTCTCGGTAAAGACCGCCGCAGCGCGCCCGCGCGGCTTACGCTTCGTTCTTATCCTTGCCATTAGGGTACTGGACCCTCGTATGGTAGACGCCGGTCAGGACCTTGGTGAATGTCGCCGCGATGGTATTGAGGTCCTTGAGGGTCAGGTCGCATTCGTCGAGCTGCCCGTCGATAAATTTGTTGTTGATGATCCTCCTGACGAGTTCCTCGAGGTTGGAAGGCGTCGGGTTCTGTAATGTGCGCGACGCAGCCTCGACCGAATCCGCGAGATGCACTATCGCGGTCTCTTTCGTCTGCGGTTTCGGGCCGGGATACCTGAACCCCTCCTCCTCGAGCTTCGCGAGGTCTTCGACCGATTCAAGCGCGCGCTGGTAAAAATAATATATGAGCCCGGTCCCGTGGTGCTGTTCGATGAAATCCATCAAAGAGCGGTTCAACCCGGCCTTCTTCGCCTTATCGAGGCCGTCCTTCACGTGGTTTATGATTATAAGGCTCGACATCGTCGGCGCAAGCTTATCATGCTGGCTCTCCGAGACCATCTGGTTCTCCGCGAAATACTCGGACTTCTCAACCTTGCCTATATCATGGTAGTACGAGCCGACCCTCGCGAGCAGGCCGTTCGCGCCTATCGCGTCGCAGGCGGACTCGGCGAGATTGCCGACGATCAGGCTGTGGTGATAGGTCCCAGGCGCCTTAAGTATAAGTTCCTTCAACAGCGGCTTGTTCGGATCGGCGAGTTCGAGCAGGGATATGTTTGTGGTTATGCGGAACATTGACTCGAACAGGTGGAGCGTGCCGACGATTATTATGCCTACGGCAAGGCCGTTCATCAGGTACATCGCGGCATCCTTGAATATCACGTCGCTCTCGAGGTTGTTCAGTATGCCCAGGCCTATTGCGCAGAAAGCGTTCACGACCCCGACAACGACGCCCGCCTTGAAGAGCTCGGACCTGTTGCGGACGGACCTGACGGTATATATTCCGATGACGCTTCCCGAAAGGAATATCAGCGAAGAGTCGAAACGCTCCCCGACCACGAGCCCCGCAAGGAAGCATGAAACAAGCGCTACGAGTATCGCGGGCCTGACCCCGAGCAGCAGCCCGACGAGTATGGGGGCTATCGAGACCGGCACGAGGTATGGCGGCGCTTCGGAAAGCGCTATTGCCTTTCCTATGGCGGTTATCACGACGACAATAAGAGCGATAAGAGCGAGGTGCCTGTTATTGGACCATATAGCGGGTTCGTAGTACTTGAAATACATGCCGGGTATCATCACGAGCACTATGACAACGAGGCAAATGCCAAGTATCGAGAGCGCGAATTTTTTCTCGGATACGGACATGGCCCTTATCGTCTCGAACTTCGCTATATGGAAAGGCGTGACCTTCTCGCCCCTCTTCACTATCAGTTCGCCCTGGAGCACGTCGATCATCTTCTCCTGCGGCGGGACAGAAGATATTGCCTTCTCCCTGCGCGTAGATGTTTCGACGAGGTTCGGCTTGAGGTTCGCGGAGACGACGACGGAGGCGATCGTTTTCAGGACGGCCCTTAGTTTATTGTCGGCTATCTCGGTATCGTTGAACTGCGGGGCCGTTATATCCTGCGGCGTCTTCAGCGATTTGACATCCGCGTCCGCTTCCGTTTTTCCGGAGATATCCCTTACCTTTATGAAGCCCTTGCCCTGTTTCTTCAGGCTCTCCTTCTCCTCCGGGGATATTATCGCCTGCGACAGCATGCCGTCGGCCTGTTTCAATAATATCGGCTCGGACTTGGCGGTATCCTGGGACTGCAGCAGGGTCTTGAGGTCGCCGTCCGAAAGCCCGAATTTATTTACGGGCCTTGCGCGGGAGATCTTTTCATCGGCGCTTATATTCTCCGTCGTCCTTAATTCGTTTGCCGCTGAGAAAAGGGCTTTTATATCCTGCGCGGCGTTATCTTTGACCGACGGGTCTATGTCATAGACGTCCTTGACGGACATAGCCGCCTTGTTCTTCATATCGGACGTTTTTTCTTCGTCCACGCCGGCGTTGAAGGAGAAATCCATCGGGGCGTAGATATCCCTGTCTGCGACCTTTCCGGCCTGCGGCTGACCGCCATACGGCGTCTTGCCTATATATATGACCGATACCAGGGCGATGCACACGGCAGCGGCAATAATAGACCTTAAAGATATGTCTACCGGAAGGTGTTTCGGTTTTTTGAACATTTCTCTGTATGGCATATTATTTTCCGCCGTACTTTTCGTACGCCCTTATTATCTCCTGGACCAGTTCGTGCCTGACGACGTCGTCACCGGTGAAATAGGTGAACTTGATGCCCTCTATCCCCTTGAGGACCTCCTGGGATTGTATGAGCCCGACAGCCCTGCCTCCAGGAAGGTCGCTCTGCGTAAGGTCGCCGGTTATAACGGTCTTGGAATCGAAACCGAGCCTCGTAAGGAACATTTTCATCTGTTCCGCCGTGGCGTTCTGGGCCTCATCAAGGATTATGAACGAATCGTTCAGGGTCCTTCCCCTCATGAACGCGAGCGGCGCGACTTCTATTACGCCCCTACTGAGGAACCTCTCAACCTTGTCGAGGTCCATCATCTCGTAGAGAGCGTCGTACAAAGGCCTCAGATATGGCGACACCTTCTCCTCGAGGTCTCCCGGGAGGAACCCGAGGCTCTCTCCCGCCTCAACGGCGGGCCTGGTCAGCACTATCCGGCTGACATGCCCGAGCTTAAGCGCGTTTATTGCCATGGCCATCGCGAGGTACGTCTTTCCCGTCCCTGCCGGGCCTATTCCGAAGACGATATCGAACTGCCTTATCGCGTCTACGTAGGCCTTCTGGCCCGCGGTCTTCGGGGTAACGAACAGCTTCTTTGACATTATATCTATCTTATCGAGATAGATAGAGTGCAGGTCTATATCAGGGCTGCCGTGAAGCGCTTTTATGGCGTAGAGGATCTCATGCTGGCGGACGGCGCGGCCCATCCTTATGATATCCAGCAGCTGCTCGAACAGCCTGGACGCTTTTTCGACGTTCCTTGCGTCGCCGCCGATCGTAAGGTTCTCTCCGCGGGCGGTGACCTTCACGTCGAATTCCCGTTCGATGGCCTTTAGGTTCTCGTCATGCCGCCCGAACAGGATCCGCGCTTCCTCGTCGCTTAAAAGCTTGAAGTTCTTGTCCATAAAACCTTATTTTATGTATTCGTTTATCGTAATATCGGTTGCGCCTTCTTTCGGTATCCTGATCGTCATTCCCGGCTTGAGTTTATCCGGCGATCTCAGGGTGTCCGTATTGGCGTCGAATATCTTCTTCCATTTCTTCGTGGTACCGAAATACTTCATGGATATTTTCTGGAGTGTGTCGTTCTTCTGGACTTTGTAGTTGACGAACTCCTCTTCCGCAACGACGTCTATCTCTTCGACAACCGTTTCGGGCACGTAGGATTTTTCATAATTCGATGTCTCATAATTCGTGGCAGGAATCGATGTTTTTGCTGTTTTCTTAGTTACATCGCTCTCTTTCTCTATTGACGGGACTTCCACCTGGACCTCTATATATTCCCTCGTGGTTTTCCTGTCGCCCTCGGCCGGAGCCGTTCCCATCAGGTAACCGCGGTTGCCGGACGAGATGCTGAGGTCCTGGTCTACCCTTTCCCTGGTTACCATCTTCGTGTTCACAGAGCATCCCGCCAGGGATATTACCATCGCAGCCGAGGCCGCGGCTAAAACGAATAACACTACAAACTTCTTCATGCTCCCCTCCTATTTTTTCAGAGCAGGGCCCGTGAGGGCTATGCCCAATTCCTTTAATTGTTTTTCCGATACGTCCGACGGCGCGCCGGTCATGAAACATACGGCCTTCTGCGTCTTCGGGAACGCTATCACATCCCTTATGCTGTCCGTTCCGGTCATCATCGCTACAAGCCTGTCGAGCCCCGGCGCTATACCGCCGTGCGGCGGGGCGCCGTAAGAGAACGCCTCGAGGAGGAAGCCGAACCTTGCCTGTATCTCCGCCTCGCCCAATCCTATCGCCTTGAAGATCTTCGACTGCGTCTCGCGGTCGTGGATCCTTATGGAACCTGAGCTTATCTCCACGCCGTTCAATACGAGGTCGTATGCTTTTGCCCTGACCTTTGACGGGTCTTTCTCTATGAGGCCTACGTCTTCGTCGTAAGGCGCGGTAAAAGGATTGTGCTCCGCTTCCCAGCGTTTCTCTTCCTCGTTATATTTGAACCACGGGAACTCGACGACCCAGAGGAAATTGAATTTGTTCTTGTCTATAAGCCCGTACTTTTCGGCGAGGTGGAGCCTCAGGTGCGCGAGTGTCTCGTTGACGGTGCCCTTCCTGTCGGCGACCGCGAGGATCATGTCGCCCTTTGACGCCTGCATCTTCTGCATGAGCGCTTTCTGCTGCGCTTCGCCGAAGAACTTTGATATAGGCGATTCGAGCCCGTTATCGGTTACCTTGAAATACGCGAGCCCTTTCGCGCCCTCTTTGATGGCGAACTCGGTCAGGCCGTCGATCTCGCTCCTCGAGATATCGGCCTTTCCCTTAAGGTTCAGGGCCTTGATGATCCCGCCGGAAGCGATGACTTTTTCGAACGTCTGGAACTGGCTGCCTTGGAGGACTTTTGTGAGGTCCTCCAGCTCCATGCCGAAACGCGTGTCGGGCTTGTCGATGCCGAACCTGTCTATAGCTTCGGAATGCCTGATCCTCGTAAAAGGTATCTTAAGGTCTACGCCGATGGCTCCCGAGAATATCTCCTTGATGAGGCGTTCGGTCAGGTCGAGGACGTCGTCGACATCCACGAAAGACATCTCGATATCTATCTGGGTGAATTCGGGCTGCCTGTCCGCCCTGAGGTCCTCATCACGGAAACATTTCGCTATCTGGAAGTACCTGTCCATCCCCGCGACCATCAGTATCTGCTTGAACAGCTGAGGCGATTGCGGGAGCGCGAAGAACTTTCCGGGGTTCACGCGGCTCGGGACAAGGTAATCTCTTGCCCCTTCCGGCGTCGACTTCGTCAGGATCGGCGTGTCGAACTCGATAAATCCTTCTTTATCGAGGAAGCTGCGGGTTATCTGGCATACCCTGTGCCTTGTAACGAGTTTGTCGCGCGAGCATTTACGCCTTAAGTCGACGAACCTGTAAGTATACCTGAGTTCCTCGGATATCTGGCTGTCGTCCTCTATCTCGAACGGCGGCGTCTGCGCGGTGTTGAGTATGGCCAGCTTCGCCGCTACGATCTCTATCCCGCCGGTCTTTATCTTCGGGTTCTCGGTGCCCTTCGGCCTCGGGGAGACCTCCCCGTCGACCGTTATCACGAATTCGTTGCGCAGGCCCTCCGCGGTGTCATGAAGCTCTTTTGAGGCGGACGGGTTGAATACTATCTGCGTCAGCCCGTACCTGTCGCGCAGGTCGATAAATATGAGCCCCCCGTGGTCGCGCCTCCTGTGCACCCAGCCCGCAAGGGTCACCTTCTTTCCGATATCCCCTGTTGCCAGTTCACCGCAAGTATGGGTCCTTTTCATCTATTTTACGAAGATCCTTTCTATTTCCGGTATGAACTCCCGCTCAGGGATCACCCTCTGTTCCTTCGTCGCCATGTTCCGTAACGTAAGAGTGCGGTTCTTCAATTCTTCCTCGCCGATTATCGCCACATATTTGGCGCCGAGCCTGTCGGCAGAGCGCATCTGGGCCTTAAGGGACCTTCCCTCGTAATCGAGCTCGCACGATATACCGCCCCTTGTCCTCAGCTCGTTCGCGAAATTGAATGCGACGCGGTATTCCTCCTCGCCCATCGTCGCGAAATACAGGCATATGCCGTCCATGATCTCCGGGGCATCGTCCATAGCCATGGCGGCCCTTTCCATTCCGATAGCGAAACCGCAGGCGCCCTTTGCGGGGCCCCCGAGCTCCTCGACGAGGTTGTCATACCTGCCCCCGGCGCCTATTGCATCCTGCGCGCCGAGCTTCTTATGAGTCACCTCGAAAGTCGTCTTAGTATAATAGTCGAGCCCCCTTACGAGATAAGGATCGACCGTGTAATTGACCTTAAGGCCGTCCAGGGAACTCTTTACGTTGTCAAAATGAGTCTTGCAGTCCGGGCAGAGAGATTCCGGCGTCCCCTTGAATATCATCCTACCATTTTCCTGCATGTCTCGTTCTTGC
>JAGONY010000036.1 GCA_017992785.1 Candidatus Omnitrophota bacterium
TTAATAAGGTCCACAACAGGAGGGTGCTCGTGCGCCCCCGTATGGTCATAGCGATACCTTCGGGCATAACCGAGGTCGAGAAGCGCGCGGTGAAGGATTCCGCTGAGAGGGCCGGTGCGCGCGAGGTCTATCTCGTCGAGGAGCCGATAGCGGCGGCGATAGGCGTCGGGCTTCCGATACAGGAGCCCGCCGGAAATATGATCATAGATATCGGCGGCGGCACAACGGAGATGGCGGTGGTATCACTGTCGGACGTCGTATTCTCGAAGTCGATACGCATCGGCGGCGACGAGATGGACGACGCGATAATACAGCACCTCAGGAAGACATATAATCTCATGATCGGCGAGCGGACGGCCGAGGAGATAAAGATAAAGATAGGTTCGGCTTATCCGATGGAAGAGGAAGCGACGATGGAAGTACGCGGGCGCGACCTCGTTGCGGGATTGCCGAAGACAGTGACTATCTCATCCGAAGAGGTCAGGGAAGCTCTCGCGGAGCCGACAGCGGCCATTGTCGAGGCGGTAAGGATAACGCTTGAACGCACACCGCCCGAGCTCTCCGCGGACCTCATAGAGCGCGGCATGGTGCTGGCCGGAGGCGGCGGGCTTCTGAGGGGCCTCGATAAGCTTCTTGGGGAACAGACCGGACTTCCGGTGCATATCGCCGAAGACCCGATAACCGCCGTTGCCCTCGGCACAGGGATGGTCCTGAGCGAGATCAAATATCTTAAAAAGGTCACCGTTACAACGGCCTCGAAGAGTCCCGAATCCCAGTAGAAATGTGAGAAAATTCCATAACAGGCCTTTAATCGCGATAGTCGCAGTATCCCTTCTGATAGTCCTGCTTGTCGTATCAGAGCCCTTCACGAACGCCACCTCTTTAGCCCTGAATTCCGTCCTGCAGTTACCGACAGTGATAGCTTCCGCGATCTTCAAGACCGGGTATGAGCTGCTGCATTTCAAGAGCATAGCGAACGAGAACCTGAAGTTGAAGAGGGACATAGCCGCGTTAAGTTCCAGGGCGGCCGCTATGGATGAAGCGGTCTCCGAGAACAAGCGGCTGAAAGAGCTCCTTTCCTTGAAGGACAGGATCTCTAAAAGGTCGGTGGCCGCAAAAGTGTCCGGCAGGGATTTCTCAAATTGGGGTGAGAGCATCGTGATAAACAAGGGTTCGAGGGGCGGGATAAAAGGAGAGATGGCGGTATTCGCCGACGGCGTGGTCATCGGTAAGGTTACCGCGGTCGGCATAGGGAGTTCGCGCGTATCGCTGATAACCGACCCGGAGATAAGGGTCTCGGTCGTCTCCCAGAGGGGCAGGGCCGGAGGGCTCATGTACGGCATCGCGCACGGCCGCTGCATAATGAAATTCATATCAAAGGACGCGGATATCAAAGCGGGCGACACCGTCGTGACATCGGGAGTAAGCGGGGTCTACCCGGCGGGATTCCTCGTGGGGAAGGTGCTTGACGTCAAGACGGAATTCAACGGCATGTACCGTTTCGCGGTCATCGAACCCGCCATGAACGCCATGTCCATAGAAGAGGTGCTTGCGGTAGAATGAGCTGGTTCGCGGCGGTAGCCGCGCTTACGGTGATGTCGGTCCTCGAGGCGGCAAGCCATAATTACATCAAGCTGCTCGGTGTTAGCCCGGAGCTCCTGCTGGCCGGAGTGCTTTTTTTCGCGCTGAATTCGGACAGGCGCAAAGGGGCGTTGCTCGGGTTCATGGCGGGCCTGCTGAAGATGTCTTTTACCGGGATGCACCCGCTCATAATGCTGCTTTACGGTTCCGTGGGTTTTATCGCGGGCACTTATAAGGAAGCGCTCTACAGGCACCTCGCTTCGGCGCAGATGATACTTGCGGCCATCGCGGTCATGGGCACCTCGATGGTTTATGATATGGTAATATCGTCGAAAGGATTCCCGTATTATAAGGCCGTGATATTCCTTTCGGTCCCCGCCGCGGCCTATACCGCCGTGATAGCGCCGCTTGTGTTCAAGGCGCTCGAGTCCGTGATCCCCCCCGTCGAGCTTGATTACAGGGAGATAGTTTTTAAGAAGAAGGTGTACGAAGGCCGCAGGCCTCAATAGGGGACAAATGCGCAGCAGGATATATTCCGCGGTAATAAACATAGCGTTCCTCGTAATACTCTCGGGTATATTCTACCTGCAGGTATTGAGGTGGCCGCTGTACAATACGCTCGCGAAGAAGAACCATGTCCGGCTCATACCGTTTCCCGGATTGCGCGGCACTATATACGACCGCAACGGGCTCGCGATAGTCGACAACAGGCTGTCGTTCGACGTCGTGATAATCCCGCAGGAGGTTGAGAACACCGACAAGACTTATGGCACGCTCGCGCAGGTGCTCGGGATGCCGCGTTCAAGGATAGAATCCATCGTAAAGAAAGATTATACCGCGCCTTTCGCCCCTATCACCGTTTCGGGCGACGTGGATAAGGACCTCGCGTTCTCCCTCGAGGAGCAGAAGCAGCGGCTTCCGGGAGTGCTCGTCCTGCCGAGGACCATACGCTGGTATGTATACGGCGAACGGGCGTCCCATATAATCGGGTACCTGAGCCTGATCAACAAGAAAGAACTGGAGGAATTACAGGACTACGGTTATTCCGTAAGCGACCTAATCGGCCGTTCGGGCATCGAGAAGGCCTATGACAGGTACCTGAAAGGCGAGGACGGGGGCATGCAGCTTGAAGTGGACGCTTCCGGCCGGCTCGTCAGGATACTCGGAAGCAAGAACCAGAAGAAGGGGACGGACATTACCCTGACAGTCGACGCGAAGCTGCAGGCGTATACGGCGGATTGCCTCGAAGGGCACAGGGCCTCGGCGGTATTCATGGACCCGCGCAACGGGGAGATCCTGGCCATGGCCTCCTCGCCGTCATTCGACCCGAATATCTTCATCGAACCCGGCAAGAATGACATGGCCGTAAGGTACATAAACTCCTCCTCGCGGCCGATGATCAACCGCGCGATAAACGGTCAGTATCCCCCCGGTTCGATATTCAAGGTAATATTGGCGCTTGCCGCGCTCGAGACGAAGAATGCCACTGTGCATACGACGTATGTATGCCCCGGCAGGTATTTTCTCGGAAGGGCCGAGTTCGACTGCTGGAAGCTCACGGGCCACGGCCCGCAGGACATGAGGGACGCAATAACGCATTCGTGCAACGTGTATTTCTATAACCTCGGCCGCAAGCTCGGGCCCAATACGATATCCGAATACGCGCAGAAGGTCGGGCTCAATAAGCCGACCGGCATAGATATCGGCGGAGAAAGCGGCGGCCTCATACCCAATCCCGCATGGAAGAAAGCCAGGCGCGGCCAGAGCTGGTATGAGGGAGAGACCGTTAATTTCTCCATAGGGCAGGGCGACGTGCTCGTCACGCCGCTGCAGATGGCGCAGGTCGCGTCAGTATTCGCAATGGAAGGCGCCGCGCCCCGGCCGCACCTGATAAAAAAGATAGGCGATTCGGAAGTGGCCGCGCCGAAAAGCAGGATCATACCGATGTCAAGGGACGCGGTAAGGATCATTAATTCCGCGATGGTCAATGCCGTATCGTCAAATACGGGCACGGGCCAGAGGGCGAGGATGGAAGGGCTGAAGATAGCCGCGAAGACCGGCACCGCGGAGGCGCCTAACGGCGAGCCGCACGCGTGGTTCATGGGTTTCGCCCCGGCCGACAACCCGAAGGTGGCATTTATCGTGATGGTCGAGAACGGCGGGCACGGCGGAGTCGCCGCGGCCGATATCGCCGGCAAAGTGCTGAAATTCGCCAAGGAGAACACGGATATACTGAAATGAAATACGAGCTTAAGGCAAAAGGCGAGTTCGATTACGGGCTCGTGGCAATAGCGGGCGTCATCATACTAATGGGGCTTTTCGTGATATACAGCGCCTCATACCAGAAATATGTCCTATCGGGGACCAACCTGTCGCTGCGCCAGCTGCAATCGGCCATAATCGGCATCCTCATTGCGGCCGCCGTCTTCAGGATCGGCTACCAGCGGATAATAGATTTCGGGTATTACATATTCGGCATAAGCGTCATATTACTCGTGCTTGTGCTTTTTGTAGGTGATATGCGTTACGGCGCGCGCAGGTGGATGGAGATCGGTTCGTTCGCGTTCCAGCCGTCGGAGTTCGCTAAGATAACATTCATATTCGCGATCGCAAAATACCTCGGCGACATAAAAGAGGGGATAGAAAAGCCGAAAGCACTGGTAGCGCCGTTCGCTATGGCGCTTGTGCCGATGCTGCTGATATTCAAGGAGCCCGACCTCGGGACCGCGCTCGTCTTCGTGCCGGTTCTGTTCACTATGCTGTTCATGGCGGGCGCACGGCTGAAATACCTCATGATACTCATAGGTTCCGGCCTCGCGTGCGCGCCGTTCTTGTGGTTCTTCCTGAAGGAGTACCAGCGCAACAGGCTCATGGTCTTCATGAACCCGAACCTCGATCCGCTCGGGGCGGGGTATACGATCATCCAGTCGAAGATAGCGATAGGCTCGGGAGGGATAATAGGCAAGGGCTGGCTGGCAGGGACGCAGAACCAGCTGAATTTCCTGCCGGAGCACCATACCGATTTCATATTCTCGGTCGTCGGGGAGGAGTGGGGTTTCATAGGCAGCGCCGTCCTGTTGTTCCTTTTCTATAAGCTCGTCGAGAAAGGCCTCAGGATAGCCGAGACGACAAGCGACATCTACGGCAAGACGCTCGCCTACGGTATCGTCACGGTCTTCGCGATGCATACAATAGTGAACATAGGCATGGTCTGCGGCCTTATGCCGGTGGTCGGCATACCGCTTCCCCTCGTTTCATACGGCGGTTCCTCCCTGATAATGTCCATAGTAAGCATAGGCATCCTCGAGAACATAAAGAACAAAAGGAAGGTCTTCTGATGACTGCCGTCAAAATCGATGACGGCATGCTTCTTGGCGTCAGCAAACCCGCACGTTACACGGGCGGGGAGTGGAATAGTGTAGTGAAGCGGGACTCGCCCGGCGTAAAATGCAGGGTAGCGTTATGTTTCCCTGATACTTACGAAGTGGGCATGAGCCACCTCGGGCTCAAGATATTATATTCGTTGCTCAACGACAGGCCCGATGTCGCGTGCGAACGCGCGTTCGCGCCATGGCATGACATGGAAAAAATGATAAGGGAGAACGGCCTGCCGCTCTTCTCGCTCGAGACGAGGTCTCCCCTTAAGGAATTCGATATCGTAGGATTTTCGCTCCAGTACGAACTCTCATACACGAATGTCCTGAACATGCTCGACCTTTCCGGCATCCCGCTCTTCGGAAGGGACCGCGGCGAAAGCGATCCGCTTATAATAGGCGGGGGGCCCTGCGCGTTCAACCCGGAACCCGTGGCGGATTTCTTTGACTGTTTCCTAATAGGCGAGGGGGAGGAAGCCGTCCCCGAGATAGTCGACGCAACGATTGCCGGAAAAGCCACGGGGCTCACGAGGCGGCAGCTGCTGGAGAGGCTCGCCTCGATCGAAGGAATATATGTGCCCGCTATGCCGGCAAAGGTGAAGAAGCGCGTAGTCGCCGACCTCGACAGCGCATATTTCCCGGTCAAGCCCGTCGTGCCGTTCATAGAGACGGTCCATGACAGGATACAGGTGGAGATAATGCGCGGATGCAGGAGGGCGTGCAACTTCTGCCAGGCATGCGCGGTATACGGTCCGAACCGCGTACGTTCGAAAGAGAGGATAATCTCGCTCGCGGAACAGACATACAGGAATACCGGATACGACGAAATATCGCTCGTTTCGCTCTCGTCCGGCGACCATCCCGATATAATGTCCATCATAACCTCGCTCTCCGCCGCGTTCAAGGACAGGGCCGTCAGCATATCTTTCCCGTCGCTCAGGGTCGAGGAGATGACGAGCCGTTTCCCGCTCGAACTGGCGTCGGGCAGGCATACCGGGCTCACGTTCGCGCCCGAAGTCGGCAGCGAGAAGCTAAGGAAGGCCATAAACAAGAATATACCCGTCGAAGCCCTGAAGGAGTGCGCTTACCAGGCCTTCAAGAACAACTGGATGAGGGTTAAGCTCTATTTCATGATAGGGCTTCCGCAGGAGGACGACTCCGACCTCGACGCTATGGTCGATCTCGCGAGGTCTATTTCCGAGGCAAGGAGAAAGGTGGACGGGAAGCTCGCGGACATTAACGCGTCGGTATCCATATTCGTCCCGAAACCGCACACGCGGTTCGAAAGGGAGCCGATGATACGTTTCGAAGAGGCGTTGAGGAGACAGCGGTATATCAGGGGCAAGGCGAGGGGGACCCGCATTAAATTCAGCTTCCATGACGCCGAGATGAGCTATATCGAGGCGGTTTTCGCCAGGGGGGACAGGGCCCTCTCGAAAGTTGTCCACTCCGCGTGGCAAAAGGGCGCTAAATTCGACAGCTGGGGGGAGCATTTTGATTTCCGGAGATGGATGGAAGCGTTCCGCGAGACTTCCGTGGACCCCGATTCTTATTCATTGAGGCAAAGAGGGTTAGAAGAAAACCTGCCGTGGCAATTCATAGGATTACGATAAATATGTTTGACACTTAAATACGTTAAGAGTATACTTTTTAATTAATCCAAAGGATTAACTAAAAAGTGGAAGGGAGATGAGAAAGATGTCAGGATTTATCAAGAGATTATCTCTGGTTCCCGCAGGCCTCCGTTACAAGCTTACCGTCGCGTTCGTGCTTATGTCGCTTATACCGCTCGCAATATGTGTCTATCTTTTCTTCTATTATATTCTGCCGTTCCTGAACCTGATCGGTGACCCGACCGTCCGCAACGTGCTCGGCAATCCGAATGCCGCCCTGAAGGACGTCTCGATGGTCCTTGTCATCACGATAATCATCGCGCTTCTCGGGTTCAAGATAATAAAGGATATAGTATCGCCTATCATAGATATGGCGATAAAAGCGAAGGATATAGCGAAGGGCGACCTCTCCTCGAGCATCAACGTGAAGAGCGAGGACGAGATAGGAGAGCTCGGATCAACCCTCAACGTGCTTACGCGCCGCATACGCGAGAATATGGACGAGCTCAGGTCATACGGGGAGAGGACGAAGGAGATCAATGTCGAGATAAGCAAGAAGGTCCTCGTGCTCTCGAGCCTGC
Organism: Candidatus Omnitrophota bacterium; assembly: GCA_017992785.1. Taxonomy (GTDB): domain Bacteria; phylum Omnitrophota; class Gorgyraeia; order Pluralincolimonadales; family Pluralincolimonadaceae; genus UBA6215. The sequence continues at coordinate 7,150 of JAGONY010000036.1, forward strand.
TGCAGGTCAGCAGCCTCATAACGCAGGGTTCCCCGCTCGACGATACGATAAAGATAATAATAGACAAGATAGCCCAGCTTTCCGACGATTCGTCGGTCTTCCTGATGCTCAGCGAGGAGAAGGATACGCTCGCCGTGAAAGCGAGCAACAACCTTAAGGAAGACCTCGCCTCATTCAAGCTGAAGAGGGGCGTCGGTTTCCTCGGGAAGCTCATGGCTGAGAACAAGACCGCGGTGATCGACAGGCGCTCCAAATCATCTCCGGATACGGAAGAGTTCCTTAAGGTGTTCGGGTTCAGGAACTGCGTGCTATTCCCGGTCTTCGCGCACGGCAACGGCTTCGGGCTCCTCGGTTACGGAAACCCCGCGACGGATTTTGAATACAAAGACGACGACGTGGAGCTCATTAAACTGTTCGCGAAACAGATAGCGATCGCGGTCGAGAACGAGCTGCTGACCAACAAGGCGAAGGAGCTCGCGATAAAGGACGAGCTTACCGGACTGTATAACGAGAAGTTCATCGTCAACCGGCTCGAGGAGGAGATCAAGCGGGCGGTGCTTTACCAGCGCCCGTGCTCGCTGCTGCTGTTCAATATCGACGACCTGAACTTGTACAGGGACATAAACGGAGAGCTCGCGTCCGAAGAGACGATCAAGAAGATCGGAAAGGTCATAGAGTCCAATATCACGGAAGTCGACAGGATCGGTAGGTTATCAGGAGACACGTTCGCGGTAATACTCCCGGAGAAGAACAAGAAACAGGCCAACACTATTGCCGAAGCTCTCCGCCAGCGCGTGGAAGCGTTCGGCATAGCGGGCGGTTCCGGTTATCCGAGGAATTTTGTGACGGTAAGCGGCGGCGTGAGCGAGAACCCCATAGACGGCGTCACTGCCGAGGAGCTGTCCAAGAAGGCGCAGGCGTCTTTAGACGAGGCAAAATCGCGCGGCAAAAATCTGGTCATCTCATAATTTAAGGAGGCCCGATGGTTAACGTCCAGATAGAGACATTGCTGAAACTGATGGTACAGAAGGGAGCATCAGACCTTCATATATCATATTCATCGCCGCCCCAGCTCAGGATAGACGAGAAGCTCGTGCCTACTGAGTTCGCGGCTCTCGCCGCGGAGGACACGAAGAGACTGGCCTACAGCATGCTCAAGCCGCAGCAGATAGAGAAGTTCGAGCGCGAGCTCGAGCTCGACGTTTCTTTCGGCATCGAGGGGCTCGGGCGCTTCAGGGTCAACGTCTTCGTGCAGAGGGGGTATGTCGGCGCGGCGGTCAGGCTCCTGCCGCTGCACATAATGAGTTTCGAAGAGTGCGGCCTGCCGTTGAGCGTCGCGGAAGACCTCTGCAAGAGGCCTAAGGGTCTGGTGCTCGTAACCGGGGCCACCGGAAGCGGCAAGTCGACTACGCTCGCGTCTATGGTCGACAAGATAAACTCCGAGAGGAACTGCCATATAGTCATCATCGAAGACCCGATAGAATACGTGCACAAGAACAAGAAGGCGCTCGTGGACCAGCGCGAGGTCGGAAGCGACACGCAGTCGTTCGCGCAGTCGCTGAAGCACGTCCTAAGGCAGGACCCGAACGTAATACTCATAGGCGAGATGCGCGACCTCGAAACGATAGAAGCCGCGCTCGATATAGCAGAGACGGGGCATCTCGTATTCTCTACGCTGCATACGTCGGACGCCGTCCAGACGATAAACAGGGTCATCGACGTCTTCCCGGCCCACCAGCAGCAGCAGGTCAGGGTACAGCTCTCGTTCGTGCTGTTGGGCATCATGGCGCAGCAGCTGATCCCGAAATCGAGCGGGCACGGAAGGGTGCTCGCGACGGAAGTCCTCATTGCGACGCCGGCGGTAAGGAGTCTCGTGCGCGAGGCGAAGACGCACCAGCTCTATTCGGTCATACAGACGAGCCAGAAGGAAGGAATGAGGACGATGAACCAGACGTTGTTTGAGCTCTACTCGAAAAAGGTTATATCTTATGAGGACGCGATATTGCGCAGCACGGACCCGGACGACCTCGACAGGTTGTTCAGGAAATAGGGGAATATGGCTTCAGCCAGACGTGTCATAACGAAGACGATAGGACAGCTGCTCCTGGAGAAGGGGGTCATAAAGCAAGCCCAGCTGGACGAGGCGCTTAAGGTCCAGAAGGAGAAGGGCGGGCTGCTGGGCCAGATCCTGGCCAGCCTCGGTTATGTCACCGAGGAGCAGATCGCGCAGGCGATAACGGTACAGTACGGTTTCCCGTACCTGCCGCTGT
>JAGONY010000037.1 GCA_017992785.1 Candidatus Omnitrophota bacterium
ACCCACAGGTTCTTCGGTTTTTCCGCGTCCCCTTCATAAGCGTATTCGACGAGCAGGTGCGTCTTCTCCGAGGCCTCCGGGAGGAGCTCCTTTATCGCCTGCGAATGCACCGGTTCCATGCAAAGCACCAGGTCGAATTCCCTCAAAAGTTGCCCCGATACCACCTGGGCCCGGTGGCCCGTTACGTCGACGTGCTCCCTCTTCATGACCTCCACGGCGTTGGAGCTGGCCATCATGCCCGGTATCGTCGCGATGCCGGCCGAGGCCACTTTTACATCCGCGCATTTATGCTCTTTCAGCCATTTCTTCAGGAGGCCCTCGGCCATTACGCTGCGGCACGAGTTGCCCGTGCATACCATCAGGACGGATCTAACCATCGGCGACCTCGCGTATTTTGGGCCCCGGGATCGCGCCCTCGCGCAATATCACCGGTATCCTGCCCGACATGTCAACTACCGTAGATTCCTTCCCCACCTTTGTCCTGCCGCCGTCTATGACGACGTCTATCTTCCCGTCAAGGTCCCGCAGGACCTCTTTAGCGCTGACCGGCGGCTTGCTGCCGGATATGTTGGCGCTCGGCGCGACGACAGGGACGCCCGCTGCCCTGATGAGCTTCAGCGCTATCCTGTTGTCGGGCATCCTGAATCCGGTCTTGCCGCCTCTCTTGTCCTTCAACACCAGCGTCAGCGGCCCGGGCCAGTACTTCTTCATCAATCTCGCCGCTTTTAACGGTATGCGGCCGGCCATCTTCTTCACGTCTTCCGCGCACGTGACGTGCACGGTCAGCGGTTTTGCGGACGGCCGTTTCTTGATCCCGTACAATCTCTTTACGGCCTGCGCGTCGAGCAGGTTAGCGCCGATGCCGTATACCGTCTCGGTCGGGAAACCCACAAGCCCGCCGTTCCTGAGGGCCGAAGCCGCTTCTTTTATCTTTGCCGCCTCCGGCCGCAAGGCGTCGATGCGCACCACTATCGTCATAAGTTTATTTTTTTGTTCTTCGCGATGACATCCGCCTCAAGGCGTTTCTTGAAAGCGTTGAGTTCGCCGGCGACCTTCCTGTCTTCGAGCGCGAGTATCTGGAGCGCGAATATCGAAGCGTTGCGCGCGCCCGATTTGCCTATCGCCATCGTCGCAACCGGCACGCCGTAAGGCATCTGCACCGTCGAGAACAGCGAATCCATCCCGTTGAGGCTGCTTGTCTCCATCGGGACACCGATCACCGGAAGGCGCGTCATCGAGGCGATCACCCCCGCAAGGTGCGCCGCTCCGCCCGCGGCGGCTATTATCACATGTATACCTTCTTTCTCGGCGTCCTTCGCGAACGCGTGCACGAGCGCGGGACTCCTGTGCGCGGACATTATCTTCAGGTCGAACGGGACTTTGAAGTCCTTCAGGACCTTCAGACCCTCCTCCATAGTGGACAGGTCGGAATCCGATCCCAGTATCACGGCTATCTTTGGTTTTGCCATGCGAAACTCCTTTCGTTCACCTCTTCAGCGCTCTGTGCCCTATATCCCTTCTGAAATGCATGCCTTCGAACTCTATGAGGTTGACCGCGTTATAACACCTGTCTATCGCGTCCCTGATATCGGAGCCGAGCGCGGTGACGTTAAGCACGCGCCCTCCCGCCGTGACGGTCTTGCCGTCGGCGAGCCTCGTGCCGGCATGGAAGACGTATACGTCCCTCGCCTTTTCGAGCGCGTCGAGTCCCTCTATCTCGAATCCGGTCTCGTATTCCCCGGGGTACCCTCCCGACGATAGCACGACCGATACGCACGGCCTCTCGTCCCAGTCCGGCTTGGCTATGTCTATCTCGTCGTCTATCGACGCTTCTATAAGCTCGATAAGGTCGCTTTTAAGCCGCGGGAGTATCGCCTGCGTCTCGGGATCTCCGAACCTGCAGTTGAACTCGAGGACCTTCGGGCCGGCGGCCGTCACCATTATCCCGGCGTATAACACGCCGGTATAGCGGGCGTTCTCCTTGCCCATCGCGGCTATCGTCGGCTTGATTATATCATTCATGACGGAATCAGTAAGCTCCGGCGTCGCCACCGGCGCCGGCGAATAAGCGCCCATGCCGCCGGTATTCGGTCCGTTGTCACCGTCGAATATCCTCTTGTGGTCCTGCGCCGACGCGAGCGGGATGCAATCCTTCCCGTCGGTTATCACTAGCATCGAGACCTCTTCGCCCTCGAGGCATTCCTCGATTATAATCCTGTTCCCCGCGGTCCTGAAATCCTTGCGCTCCATAATCGATTCCACCGCGGATATGCCCTGCTCCTTCGAAGAGCATACGACCACTCCCTTGCCGGCCGCGAGGCCGTCCGCCTTGACCACGAAACCGCCTTTAAGCCCGCCGATATATTTCTTCGCGCGTGCGCTGTCCTCGAAGACCTCGAAATCCGCGGTAGGTATGCCGTACTTCTTCATGAGCTGCTTCATAAAAACCTTGCTCGCTTCTATCTTCGCGGCTTCCTTCGACGGGCCGAAAACCCTGAGGCCGTTCACACAGAACCTGTCGACTATCCCGAGCGCAAGCGGCGCCTCCGGCCCGACGACGGTCAGGTCTATCTTGTTCCTCGTCGCGAATCCGATAAGGCCCGTAATATCGTCCGGTTTGATGTCGACGCACTCGGCTATCGACGAGATGCCGCCGTTGCCCGGCGCGCAATAGACCTTATCGACGAGTGTCGACTGCTTAATCTTCCAGGCGAGCGCATGCTCCCTGCCGCCCGAACCGACGATCAGAACCCGCATATTATCTTTACCTTGGCTTTGCTGCCCTTATTTACCGATCCGACTATCCACGAATCTATTCCATGTAAGGCGAAGATCCTCTTCGCCTTACAAAAATCCTGCGGCGGCATGACCACTACCATGCCGAGCCCCATGTTGAAGGTGCGGAACATCTCTACCTCATCGATGCGGCCCTTCTTCTGTATCTTCCTGAATATCTCGGGAACGGCCCACGAGCCCTTCTCTATGACGAGCGTCTTGCCGTCCGGTACGATACGCGGCAGTTTCTCGAAGAACGCGCCGCCCGTTATATGCGCGATGCCCTTGACCTTCGCGGCTTTCATGGCCTCGAGCACGGGCTTCACGTATATCCTCGTCGGCGCGAGCAGCTCTTTCGCGAGTTTCTTCTGCTCGGCCGTTGAAAACACCTTCCTGATGAGCGAATAACCGTTCGAATGCGGGCCGCTTGAGGCCAGCCCGACCGCGACGTCCCCTTCCTCCATCTTAGAGTTGTCGACAATATTTTTCCTCTCGGCCGCCCCGACGCAGAAACCCGCGAGGTCGTATTCTCCCGGTTTATAGAACGACGGCATCTCCGCGGTCTCGCCGCCGACAAGCGCGCAGCCGGCCTGCCTGCACCCTTCGGCTATTCCTTTCACGACATCCGAGAGGACTTTCCTGTCTATCTTTCCCGTAGCGATATAGTCGAGGAAGAAGAGCGGCTCCGCGCCGGTCGTCAGCACGTCGTTCACGTTCATCGCGACCATATCGATGCCTACGGTGTCATGCTTGCCCGCGAGGAAGGCGATCTTGAGTTTCGTGCCGACGCCGTCGGTCGACGAGACAAGCACCGGATCCCTGTACCCGGAGGCCTTCAGGTCGAAGAGCCCTCCGAACCCGCCCAACCTGCAGTTTGCGCCTTTTCGCGCGGTGCTGCGCGTGTACTTTGTTATCGCGCCGACGAAACGGCCCGCTTCAACGGTATCGACACCGGCCTTCTTGTAGGTAAGCCCCATTTTAATATCCTTTATGCTCAGTAACTAACTTGTTTGCCTCTCCGCCGAACGGCACAGGGTAATCGCCGGTAAAGCACGCCGTGCAGTAGTCCTTCGGGCACGCGACACAGCTCAACAGCCCCTCTACCGAAAGGTATCCGAGGGTAGTAACACCCAGGTATTTGCGTATCTCTTCCACCGTATGCGTCGCCGCGATCAGTTCCTTCTTCGTCGGGAAATCTATCCCGTAGAAGCACGGGAACTTTATCGGCGGGCACGATATCCTCATATGGACTTCTTTCGCGCCTGCGTCGTAGAGCTTCTTTATCCTCGCCTTCGACGTAGTGCCGCGCACTATCGAATCGTCGACGACGATGACCCTCTTGCCCTCCAACAGCGCCTTTATCGGGTTCAGTTTTATCTTCACGCTGAAATCCCTGATATGCTGCAGCGGTTGTATGAACGTCCTGCCGACGTAATGGTTGCGGATAATGCCCATCTCGAGCTCGATGCCCGACTCATGCGACAGGCCGAGCGCCGCGGGCGTCCCGGAATCCGGGACGGGTACGATAAGGTCCGCGTCTACGGCGTGCTCCTTCGCGAGCGCGTGCCCCAGCCTCTGCCTGACAAGATGCACCGACTCTCCGAATATATACGAATCGGGCCTCGCGAAATATATATGCTCGAATATGCAGTGCGCGACCTTTTTGCTCTCACCGAACGGTTTCGTCGAGCGCAGGCCCTTCTTGCTTATATAGAGCGCCTCTCCCGGCTCCAACTCGCGCACGAATTCCGCCTCTATAAGGTCGAGCGCGGTCGTCTCGCTCGCGAGCACATACGCGTCGCCTAACTTGCCGAGGCACAACGGCCTCCATCCGTGCGGGTCTCGTACGCCGATGAGCATGTCCTCTTTCATTATTACGAGGGAGAACGCGCCTTTAAGCTGCCTCAGCGTGTATACGAGCCCTTCCTCGAGGTTCTTGTGCTCGGGCCTTGCCATCAGGTGTATGATTATCTCGGAGTCGAGCGTCGTCTGGAATATCGACCCGCGCGCCTCGAGCTCATCGCGCAATCTTGCGCCGTTGACGAGGTTGCCGTTATGCCCGACTGCTATCGTCCCGCGCGAATAATCCACCACAACGGGCTGGGAGTTTTTCAATGTCGTGGAACCTGTCGTGGAATATCTTACATGGCCTATCGCAACGTGGCCTTTCAACTCGTTTAAGACGCCCTCATTGAATACGTCGGCGACCAGGCCCATCCCTTTATGGGTATGCGTCGTTTCACCGTCGAAAGACGCTATTCCGGCCGATTCCTCGCCCCGGTGCTGGAGGGCGTACAGGCCGAGATAGGTAAGCCGCGCTGCTTCCTTATGGCCGTATACTCCGAACAGCCCGCAGTATTCCTTGATCTTTCCGTCCATGTTTACCTCTAGACGCTTTTTACCCCGTTCCTGAATATCCTGGCGCCGTCTCCCTCGCGCTGCGCTTCCCCGCGCGTCCATCGGGGATGCTGGGTCGGGAATAAGTGCCTCTCCGGGTGCGGCATCAGGCCGAATACCCTTCCCGTTATGTCACATATTCCAGCGATGTTATCCGTCGAGCCGTTCGGGTTCCACGGGAAACCCGCGAGCTTCCCGCGCGGGTCCACATACCTGAAGACGACCTGCCCGTTGGCCCATAATTTCCCGAGTACCACGGCATCCTTCGGGACGAACTTGCCCTCTCCGTGCGCCGCGGGTATATATATCAGCTCGTCGAGGCCGCGGGTCCATACGCACCTGTTCTGCGATTCCATGTTCGTGCTTTTGGCCATCCTCAGGTAGACCCACCTGTCCTCGTACCTCGCCGTATCATTCGTAGTGAGGGTCGCCTCGAGATGCTCGCCCCCCTCGCCCTTGCCCGGAAGCAGCCCCGCCTTCACGAGGACCTGGAAACCGTTGCAGATGCCTATTATGAGCTTGCCGGCGCCTATGAACTTCTCGAGGTCGGTTGCCAGCTTGTATTTCAGCTCGTTCGCGAGGATCTTTCCCGACGCGACATCGTCGCCGTAGGTAAAACCGCCCGGTACCGCGAGTATGTGGTAATCGCGCAGCTTCTTCTCGCCCGAAACGAGCCTGTTTATATGGACCTGTTCCGCGGCTGCGCCGGCGTGTTCGAACGCGAATGCGGTCTCTGCATCGCAGTTGGTCCCCGCGGCGCGCAACACCAGTACCCTTGGCCTGCCCTTGACAGCTACCATTTCAGCGGCCGCTGCCATGCCTCCTTCAGTTCGTCTATGTCCGACCTTACCGCGACTTTACCGTCCAGCCCGTATACCACGAAATCCTTGTGGCCGATCACCCTACCTATCATGCCTGTCACGGCGCCCTTCATCGCCTTCTCGAACGCCTCGCGGTTATCTCTCGAAACCTCTGCTATAAACCTTGTATTCGACTCCGAGAAGAGTACGCTGTCGTTGCGTCTTACGCCGCGCGCGGCATTCCTGTTCCTGAACGGCACGTCGCTAAGCGATATCTCCGCACCGAGGCCGCCGGCAAAAGCCATCTCCGCCGCGGCTACGCCTATGCCGCCTTCGGAGCAATCGTGGCACGCGCTGACAATGCCGGACCTTATCGCCGCGCTGAGCTTTTCCATTACTGACTTCGCGCGTTTCAGGTCGACGGCCGGCACGGAATTTCCGACGGCGCCATTGAGGCCGTAATAATGGGAACCTCCCATCTCATCGAACGTCATACCGACTATATATATCAGGCTCCCCGCCTCCTTGAAATCCATTGTCACGCATTTCGTAACGTCTTCGGTCACGCTTATCGCGGAGATAAGCAGCGTACCGGGTATCGAGACCATCTTTTTGCCGACGATATATTCGTTATGCAGACTGTCCTTGCCGGAGATGAACGGCGTTCCGAACGCTTTGGCGGCGTCATAACATCCGAGGGAAGCCCTGACCAAACCTCCGAGCTGCGGCGGCTGGTCGGTATTGCCCCAGCAGAAATTATCGAGTATAGCGACCTGCTTAAGCTCACCGCCGACGGCGGTTATCTGCCTGAGCGCCTCGTCGATATTCGAGGCCGCCATCCAATAAGGATCTATGTCGCCGTAACGCGGGTTTATGCCGTTAGAGAGGATGACTCCCCTCTTCGACCCGAGCACGGGTATCGCGACCGCCGCGTCGGACGGGCCGTCGTTGCATACGCCCACGAGCGGCTTGACAGCGGAGCCCGCCTGCACTTCGTGGTCGTACTGCCTGATTATCCATTCCTTGCTGCAGATATCCCAGTCCGAGAGCAGGCCCAGGAGCGAAGGCGTGAGGTCCTTCGGGCACGAGAACTTCGGTTCGGCAAATTTCGGCGCATTCCATTTTGCCTTCCTGACTTCCCTCGGGTTCCCGCCGTGCAGGAAATCCATGCCGAGGTCGCAGACCTTTTCGCCGCCGTAGAATAATTCGAGCCTCTTCGTCTTAGTGAATTCGCCTATCACCGTCGCCTCGACGTCTTCCGCCTCGAAGACCTCGAGCAATTTCTTCAATTTACCTTTAGGCACTGAGAGGACCATCCTCTCCTGCGCCTCGGATATCCATATCTCGGTATAGGTAAGCCCGCCGTATTTGATCGGGACCTTTGAGAGGTCGATCCTCGCGCCGGTCTTATCGCCCATCTCGCCGACCGCGCTCGAGAGCCCGCCTGCGCCGCAATCGGTTATCGCGTCATAGAGCCCGAGGTCCCGGGCTTTTAGTATGCAGTCGGCCATTTTCTTTTCTTCGATCGGATTGCCTATCTGCACCGCCTGCGCGGAGACCTGCTCCGATTCCGAGGTCAACTCCCCCGACGAGAACGTCGCGCCGTGTATGCCGTCGCGGCCCGTCCTGCCGCCGACGACGACCGCAAGGTCGCCGCTCTCTACTTTCTTGAATGACTTATCCTTGGGCATTATCCCGACGTTGCCGCAATAGACGAGCGGGTTGCCGATATACCTGTTGTCGAAGAGCACTGCGCCGTTTACCGTAGGTATGCCCATCTTGTTGCCGTAATCCCTGACGCCCGCGACTACGCCTTTCATGATCCTCTTCGGGTGCAGCACGCCTTTCGGAAGGCGTGAGAACGGGTAATCCGGCTCGCCGAAACAGAAGATATCGGTGCTCAGTATAGGCTTCGCGCCGAGTCCGGTGCCGAGCGGGTCGCGTATCACGCCGCCAAGGCCGGTATTCGCCCCGCCGTACGGCTCTATCGCCGACGGGTGGTTATGCGTCTCCACTTTAAAGCAGATATTGTTCTTTTCGTCGAAACGTATGACGCCCGAGTTGTCCTTGAAGACCGATACGCACCACGGCTTGTTGAGTTCCGCGGTCGCCTTCATGACTGTCTCCTTCAGCAGGTTCTTTATGCGGCGTTTCTTCCCGCCCGCCACGTAGTCGACCATGCCGCGGAACGTCTTGTGGGCGCAATGCTCAGACCAGGTCTGCGCGAGCGTCTCGAGTTCAATATCGGTCGGGTTGCGCCCGAGCCGCGTAAAATATTCCTTTATGCGGCGCATCTCGGCCAAGTCGAGGAAGAGCTGGCCTTCCCTGCTTATCCTCTCAAGTTCCCTTCCGGACGCGCCGAGCATCGCTACCGTCACGAGCTTAAATTCATATTTCGGGGGGTTCTTCGAGGTGTACGAATCGTGCCCGGATACGACATGCTGTATGACCTTGTTGAAGAGCAGTTTCTCGCTTATCGTCTTCAGGTCTTTTCCCGCGGCCTTTCCCGAGATGATGTATTTCTTGGCGGTCTTGACCGTCTCGACGCCGTTTATGCCGAGGTCGAGTATGCCTTTCCTGACGCTCTCCTCGACCGGGTCCATAACGCCGGCGTTATACGTGACCTCGATGACGGCGTGTTTCGCGGACCTGTCCCTGCCGTTAAGGGGGCCCTTGCTGAAAGAATAACGCTGGGTCACCGGGTCCGCGAGCAGTTCGGAGGATATCCTCCTGATCTCCTGCTGCCGGACATCCCCCTCGATGACATATGCCTGCACTACCTCGACGGAATCCACTCCCTTGATCCCGAGGTCCTCGATGTCCTTCCTTATCCCGGGGTCTTTCGCCCCGCCCTTTCCGCTTACTTCAACACGCCAGAGCACTTAGATCTCCTTGCCCGTGAGCTTCTTCAACGCCTCGAGGTATTTCTTGCTCGTCTTCTTTATGATATCCTCCGGCAGGTTCGGCGCCGGGGCCACCTTGCGCCAATCCAGGCCTTCGAGGTAATCGCGCACGAACTGCTTGTCGAAACTCATCTGCGGCCCGCCCGGCTTGTATTTCTCCTTCGGCCAGAACCGCGACGAATCCGGCGTGAGCACCTCGTCTATCAGTATCGTCTTGCCCTCTTCCGTTATCCCGAACTCGAACTTCGTGTCGGCTATTATTATGCCTTTTGAATCCGCGTATTCGGCGGCCTTTTTATATATGGATATGGCCTTGCATTTCACGAGCTCGAAAAGCCGGTCGCCGAGTTTCTTCCTCGCACCGATCTCGGTCATGTTGATGTCGTGGCCTATATCCTCTTTCGTGGACGGCGTAAACAGCGGCTCGGGCAACTGGTCCGATTCCTTCAGCCCCTTGGGCAATTTTATGCCGCATATCTCGCCGTTCT
>JAGONY010000038.1 GCA_017992785.1 Candidatus Omnitrophota bacterium
GTGCCTGGCAAAGCTTGACAAGGATATCGAGGTCGATGTGGTATCGGGCGTGCCGGATTCCGGTTCGGCGCACGCGCTCGGCTACGCGATGGAATCGAAGAAGCCGTTCAGGCGGCCGCTCGTGAAATATTCGCCGGGTTACGGCAGGAGTTATACGCCGGCGTCGCAAAAGACGCGCGACCTCATCGCGAGGATGAAGCTTGTCCCGATAAAGGAGATAATAAACGGCAGCAGGATAGTGCTCTGCGAGGATTCCATAGTCAGGGGCACGCAGTTAAAAAATTTCACGGTCAACAAGCTCTGGGATAACGGAGCGAAAGAGGTCCATGTGAGGCCGGCATGCCCGCCGCTGATGTTCCCGTGCAGATACTGCCTGTCAACCCGCAGTATAAATGAGCTCGCGGCCCGCAAGGCGATAAAGGCGCTGGAAGGGAACGATGCCGGTGATGTCTCGGAATATATAGACCCGAAGACCGAGAAGCACAAGGCGATGGTAGAATGGATACGCAAGGACCTCGGCGTGACGACGCTGAGGTACCAGCTGCTCGAGGATATGGTCAAGGCGATCGGGCTGCCCAAGGACAGGCTGTGCCTCTATTGCTGGACGGGAGAATCCGGAACATGAAATCGAAGGCGATACAGAACATAGAAAGGAAGATGGAAGGGCTCGACGAGGGTTCGCTGAGGTACCGCGTGCTGCGCAACGTGATGCAGTTCAAGACCTCGTGGATTGACCTCGGGCAGTCCCTTTACGCGGTATGGAAGGATAAGATGTACAAGGACTGGGGCTACCTTACTTTCGAGGCCTTTTCGGCGAAGGAGATAGGGATAAGGAAAGACACCGCGATGAAGCTGCTGCGTTCGTATTATTTCCTCGAGAAGGAAGAGCCGCAGTACCTGAAGAAAGGCGATGACGACCCTTCCGAGGCCGCGAGCGTCCCGAGCTACGAGGCGGTCAACCTGCTGCGCATGGCGAAGAACAAGAAGGAGCTGGGCGAGGACGGATACGAATCGCTGAAGAAGAACGTTTTCGAGAAGGGTAAGGATTTCCGCGAGGTCAAGAAGGACCTGACCGCGCTCATACGGCAGAGGGAGGACCTCGACCCGCAGGAAGCCAGGGACAGGAGGAAGTCCGCCGCGATACGCCGTGTCGTTGCGACGCTCAAAGGCCTGAAAAATGATATCGAAATGGCGAAACTGCTTCCCGCCTCGACCATAAAGGACATAAAGGAACTGATCGACAAACTCGAGTCGGAGATACCTGAGTGAAGAAGGCGATAATGATAGCCGCCGCCGTACTCTCCATATCAGCAGTGACATATGCGGCCGCGGCAGGCTCCGTGATTACCAGGCAAAGGTGCTCGGGCCCCGACGGAAGGACATTATGGGAGTCGACGGTAACGACAGCTCCCGTAGAAGGCGAACCCGGCGCTTATATAATAACAGAAGAAGGCAAGGGCCGGTATTACGGTTTCGAAGGCGAGACCTCATGCAGGACGGAAGCGAAATACGAGAGCGGCAGCGACGGGATAAAACCCTGTTGGCTGAAGAGGGAGGTACTCTCGTCATCGGGGAAGACGCTGCTTGAAGAGACGCAGGATTACGCCGCGGGCAAAAGTGAAGTGCGGTGCCTGGTGAGGGATCACGTGAAAGGGTCCGAGAAGAACAGGTCGTTCAAATATAAAGGCAGTATGATCAACAAGATGCTTACGGGAGCCACGGTCCGGTCGATGCTTGATGCCGGAGAGAAGCAGAGGGTAGTGAATATAGTCAACGAAGAGCCGGCGGTTTACAGCGTCACGATAAGGGTGGAAGGCAGGGAGAAGATAACGGTCAACGGCCGGGAACAGGACGCATTCAGGGTCTGCATTGACCCGAACATAGGATTACTGAGCCCCGTGAAGGCGTTCATACCGAAGAATTATTCGTGGTATTCGTGCGAACCCCCGTACAGGTGGCTGAGATTCAAGGGCCTTGAGGCGTCGATAAGCTCACCGGTCGTCGAGATGACGGCACTGGAAGACTAAATATGTTGAAACTGGTCCCCGAGAGGTTCAGGGAAGAATACAAGAACGAGCTGAGGCGCATTTTCGACCAGCGGATAAACCTCTTCTGCTATATAGCGATAAGCGCTTTCTTCATAGAGGTCGTGCTGGCCAGCTTCTGGTTCAGGAGGCTGCTCGGCGCCAAGGACATTCCCGGCGTCGCGGGCGGCACTATTCTCGCGGTTATCATATTATTCTCCGGGAAGTTCAAGCGGCGCCTGATCATACATAAGATAAGGGGTTTCTTCTTCAGCGTCTTCCTGATATCGATCGCGATACTCGCGGCCGCGGCGCATCCGGATGTAATAGCAAACCTCGGGATAACGCTGATACTGATAGGGCTCTTCGCGAGCGTATTGCTGCTGCCGTGGAACATCCTCGAGACCGCGGCGCTCGGCGTCTATACTCTTGTCAGTTTCATCGGCGTATATGAGATGTCGAATACCTACGTGAATTACGAGATATTCGGCATCAACATCACGCTTCTCGTGACCGCCACGATCATATGCATGGTCGTAAAGAGGAGCGAGGAGATAATGAGGCAGAAGGATTTCGTGATGAAGAAGGAGATCGAGGAGAAGAGCAGGATAATGGTCGAGGAACTCGAGATAGCGAACAAGATACACAGCGGCCTGATGCCGAAGTCGGTCAGGACGGACCTCGTCGATATCGCGGTGGACTACAGGCCGATGCTCTATATGGGCGGCGATTACGCGAAATTCCATTTCATCGAGAAGGACAAGCTTGTCTTCATGATAGCCGATATAACCGGGCACGGAGTTTCGGCCGCGCTGCTGGTCAACAGGCTGCATACGGAAATCGAGGACCTGCTCCGCCTGAAGGTAGACCCCGGGGAGATGCTGAAGCGCCTCGACAGGTTCATCAAGTCGGATTTCGGGAAGATGAGCATATTCCTCAGCGCATTCGGCGGGCTGCTCGACTTCAAGGGCAGGAAGCTGACCTACTCGAATTTCGGCCATCCGCCGCAGATACTATACAGGAAGTCCGATAGCGAGATCATATACATGGAGTCGCAGACGTTCCTTATGGGCATAGGGATGGATGAGGGCGGCGTCTACCAGATGACGATAGATTTTGAAAAGGGCGACAAGATATTCCTTTTTACCGACGGCATAATAGAGGCGAAAGCCCCGTCGGGGGAGATGTACGGGAACAAAAGGTTCGAAGAGTTCGTCAGGCAGCACGGCGCGCTCTATGTGGCGGATTTCAACGAGAAACTGATGGAGGAACTGAAGGAGTTCCAGAACGGCGAGCAGAGCGACGACATATTCCTGCTCTCGATACAGATAAAATAGGAGTCGCTTTTGAGGGGTTTCGTCCTTACGTGGATAGTCAATATTGCCGCGATGGTGCTCGTAATAAGCATCGTGCCCGGCATACATTCGGAAAGCCGCCTCGCGACCGTCCTTGCCGCGCTTGTACTCGGGCTTATCAACGCGACACTGAGGCCCGTCGTATTCGCGCTGACGCTGCCGCTGACGATATTCTCGTTCGGGATATTCACGCTCTTCATGAACGGTTTCTTTTTTTATATCGTATCGTGGGTGGTCGAAGGGTTCGTTATCGCGGATTTTTCCGCGGCATTCTGGGGGGCGCTCTGCTTCAGCGTTATAAGCTTCATGCTGAACCTTATTATCAGCCCGCAGGGCGGGTTCAAGGTATACCATTTCGGAGGCCGCAGCGGCCGCGGGGAAAGCATGAACGCGATGAAGGACCGGAATATAATAGATGTCGAGGCCGAGGTAGACAACGATGACGAGGAGGGAAAAGATGGCCCAGAATAGCCCAATGCTGCTTTACGGAAAGAACGCGGTCATCGAGAGGTTGAGGGCGAACATGAGGGGAGTCAGGAAGGTGATCATCGCGGAGGATTTCGACGACCCGACGGCCCTCGAGCTCATAAAGGCGCGGCGCATCCCGGTGCAGAAGGTTCCCGAAAAGGAGATGCTGAGGATGAAGCGGACCGAACGCCTGCAGGGCATCATCGCGGAGATAGACCCGTTCAGGTACTCGTCGTTCGAATCGCTGGTCTCGGACCCGAAAGGCGAAAAGCTCTCGTTCATAATGCTTGATGAGGTTACGGACCCGCAGAACCTCGGCGCGATAATCAGGATAGCGGCGTGTTTCGGAGGTTTCGGCATAGTGATACCCGAGCGCGGCGCGTGCGAGGTCAACGAGACGGTATTGAGCGTGGCCTCGGGCGGCGACAATTATGTCCCGATCTGCAGGATAAATAACCTGACGAACGCGCTGATACACGCGAAGAAAGCCGGATACTGGGCCGCGGGCGCGGTGGTCGAAGGCGGCGATGACCTTACGAAGGCGTCGCTCCCGTTCCCGCTCTGCATAGTAATGGGTTCGGAAGGAAAGGGGATACACCACGGCGTCGAAAAGCATCTCGAGATGAAGGTCACCCTCCCGATGCAGGGCGCGGCGCTGTCGTTCAACGTTGCCATGGCCTCGGCTATATTCTGTTATGAGATAGCGAGGCAGAGGCCGAAAGCCGTGAAAACAAAAGACAAATGAAAGCCGTATTCAACGAGCTTCCCGAAGAATTCATAGAAAAGCTGAAAGCGTTATATCCTTCCGTATTCCCAAAGATCTGCGAGACATTCCTGCATAAGAAAGAACAGACATTCAGGATCAATTACCTTAAGGCATCCCTGCCGGTGCTGAAGGAAGACCTCGACCGCGAGGGGATAAAATACCGCGAACTGCATTGGCCGAAAGGCAGTTTCATCCTCAGGTCGGCGAATAAGGAATTACATAAGAGCCCGGCGTATATTGATGGTAAAATATACATGCAGAACGTCTCGAGCATGCTGCCGCCCATGCTGCTCGGCCCTAAGCCGGGCGAGAAGATACTCGACCTCTGCGCCGCTCCCGGGGCGAAGACAAGCGAGATCGCCTCACTGGCCGGCAGGGAGATAGAGCTCGTGGCGGTCGAGAAGCTCGGGATACGCTACGAGAAACTCCTCGCGACGCTGAAGATACAGGGAGTCGATTTCGCGAAGACGCTGATGGAAGACGGGATCGAGATGGGCAGGAGATACCCCGATTATTTCGACAAGGTGCTCGTCGACGCGCCGTGCTCGGGGGAGGCGCTCTTCTATATGAGGGACCCGAAATCGTTCAAGCCGTGGAGCCAGAAGAGGGTCAGGGATCTCTCCCATACGCAGAAGGTGCTGATATATTCGGGCGTGAGCGCGCTGAAGGAAGGCGGAGAGCTCGTCTATTCGACATGCACGTTCTCCCCGGAAGAGAACGAGGAGGTCGTCGACTGGGCGCTGAATAAATTTGAGGGGTTGCGCCTGCTTCCGGTCGACATGCCCCTGCCGAACAAGTCGCGCGGCATCGCGCGCTGGGAAGGAAAAGCGTTCTCGAAGGAGATGGGCATGGCTATGCGGGTGCTCCCTAACGATTACATGGAAGGGTTTTTCATGGCAAAACTCAGGAAGGACAAGAAATGACGGCGCCGCGGATCGCGGGATTGATGATAATCGCAGCCCTTGCGGCTGGAATAGTATTGAGGATATACAACCACGGCGTTTCCTTTAGGAGCGCGGATGAGGTCATATATACCTGGCAGGCGGATACGATCGCGGAATATGGGGGCAACGGCATGGGAACAATGCTGGATTCCTATAATAAGGAGAAGGAGCTATGGAAATTCCCGCCTCCAACGAGGATAGGTTACCTGTGGCCGTTATCATATTTCATGGAGTTGACCGGAATACATGACGAAAGGGCCGGATCTTACCTGTCGCTTATATTTAACATTATGGCGCTTATGTTCCTCGCGGCGTTCGCGCTGAAATATTTTAACGGGTGGATCGCACTTTATGCGGTGCTGCTTATGGGAGTTTCCGCGATGGACATAGTGATCTCAAGGAGAGCCTGGCAGGACGCGGTTTTCGGGAGCCTGGGATTCCTGCTGGTATATGCCGCTTCTGAGGTAATAAGGGGCAAAGAAAAAGCTATCTGGTCCGCGCTCTTCGTGGTGCTTGGGAGTTATCTTATCCTCATAAAGGAGTCAGGCGCGGTCTTTTACGCGCTTTGCATCATGTGGCTCTTGTTTTTCCTGTACAGGCAGAAACGCTTCGCGGAGGCGCCGAAGCTTCTCGCGGGCATCGCCGCAGGCGCGGTATGCAGTTTCGCGCTGCTGTCGTTCGCGGCGGGCGGGCCGGCGCAGCTTATGGGCGTCATGATGCACATAAGGGACGGGATGCCCGAGAACGCATACGCGATCAAATACCAGACGGGGCCGTGGTATAATATGTTTTTAGCGCTTTTCACAATAAGCCCGTTGAATACGATTTTTTGCCTGGCGGGCATAGTTTTCATAATCGCGCGCAGGAAGGATATGGCGGTCACGCCGGAGATAGCGTCCGGCATAATATTCATATTGTTGGCGTTCGCGTCAGTGGCGGTGATAGCGCCGTACTGCCAGAACCTCAGGTATATAAGCCCGGTCTACGCGCTGTTCTACGTGGCCGGAGGGATTGGGGCCTGGTATACGTACGGGTACCTTAGATCGAAGTTCAGTGGCAACGCGTTGAAGGCCATGGTATCGATAATGGCAGCGGCAATATTGTATTCGGCATACACGGATTACGGCTATTTCAGGAAAGCCTTTATAGAGCGGCACTCGTTGGATATATCGGTAGGGGTATTAAAGGAAAGGCCGAGGATATGAACGAAAGCGGTCTCGTAGAGACGGCATGCAACCTCTGCGGCTCTAACAGCTATTCATATGTGTACGGCGCCAGGCCGCGGCAGCAGGGCGGCGCCGGGCTCGGGGCCCAGGAATATAAGATCACCGACCACGGCGACGACGGGGCGGTAACGCTCGTCAGGTGCAGGAAGTGCGGGCTCATCTACGCGAACCCGAGGCCCCCGGAAGAAAAGGTCATGGGGCTCTATGCCGGCATGCACGACGACCTGTATACGAAAGAACAGCAGGGCCGGCGCCTCGCGGCCGGCTCGACGCTCAATGCCCTGAAGAGGATGAAGAAGGGCGGGCGGCTGCTCGATATCGGCTGCTCTGCGGGATTCTTCCTTTATGAGGCCCGCAATAAAGGCTGGGATGTTTACGGCGTGGAGCCGTCGGAGTGGGCGTCGGGTTACGCGAAAGAGAAACTTGGGCTCGATAAGGTCTTCCGGGGCGTCTTCCGCGACGCGGGTTATCCCGATAATTATTTCGACGCGATAGTCCTGAACGATACTATAGAGCACCTTTCCGATCCCAAAGGGATGCTCAACGAGATAAGGCGCGCGCTGAAACCCGACGGTATACTCTGCGTAAGCACCCCTGACATAGAAAGTATCGCGAGCAGGTTGTTGAAAGCGCGCTGGTGGGGGGTCAGGGAATCCCACCTTTATTATTTCACAAGGAAGACGATCACGAGGATGCTCAACGACGCGGGATTCGTTCCTGTAAGCGTGCGCGGGCATTCGCGCTATTTCACGATAGGGTACCTGCTGGAGGGGCTGAAGGAGCGTAGCCCGTTCCTGCACAGGGCGGCCTCTATCTTCCTCGGAAATAAGCGGCTCGCGGAGAAGGTCATCCGCGTAAATTTCGGCGACCAGCTCGAAGTATTCTCAAGGAAGGCGCGCAGGCTCGAATATCTCGACGAGCTCGAGAAGCCGGCGTATGCGGACCGCAAGGGCAGCGCGAAGATAACGGCGGTCCTGCCGGCTTATAACGCATCGGGCACGCTCGAAAGGACCGTTGCCGACATCCCGAAGGACACGGTTAACGAAATAATACTCGTGGATGACGCGAGCAGTGACGGCACCGTAGAGATAGCGGAGAAACTGGGCCTGAAGGTCTTCAGACACGCAGCCAGGAAGGGATACGGAGGGAACCAGAAGACCTGTTACGAGAAGGCGCTTGAGTCCGGCTCGGATATCGTGATAATGGTGCATCCCGATTACCAGTACGACCCGAAGATCATTCCCGAACTTGTCGAGCCGATAGTCGCAGGCAGGGCGGACGCGGTCTTCGGCTCACGGATGATGAAAGGCGGCGCGCTCGAAGGGGGGATGCCGCTTTGGAAGCATAACGCGAACATCCTGCTGACGGCCATGGAGAACGTCGTGTTCGGCACGTACCTGACAGAGTACCATTCCGGCTTCAGGGCGTATTCGGCCAAGGCCCTGCGGACCGTAAATTACAGGATGAACAGCGATTCATTCATATTCGATACAGAGATAATCGCGCAGCTTATAGCGCATAACCTCAAGATCGAGGAAGTCCCGATCAAGACGAGGTATTTCGACGAGGCGTCGTCTATCAGGTTCCTGCCGAGCGTCGCCTACGGCCTCGGCATACTCGGAACGCTGTTCAAATACTGGCTGCATACGGCGACTTTCATCAAACTGCGCCAATTCAAATGAAGCTGTCGATAATCATCCCGATCTATAACGAGCAGGATACGGTAGCGGATGTGCTCGGGCGAGTCGGCGCGGTGCGGTTCCCCGCCGAATTCGAGGTGGTCGTCGTGGACGACGCGTCTAAGGATAACACTTACGACGCGGCGCTCGCGGCCCAAAAAGCGCTCGGGACGGGCGCGCAGATAAAGATCCTCAGGAACCCCGTGAACAAGGGCAAGGGATACTCGATAAGGAAGGGAATATCCGAATCCGGCGGGGATATAATAATAATCCAGGATGCCGATACGGAGTACGACCCCCGTGATATCCCGAAGGTCATAGCCCCTATCATTGCCGGCGATGAAAAAGTAGTTTACGGGAGCAGGTTCTTAGGTGTCAGGCGCCCGGACGGGATGGCGCTGCCGAACTTCATAGCGAACAGGGCGCTTACGTTCCTTACAAATTTGCTGTTCGGGACAAGGATAACCGATATGGAGACATGCTATAAGGCGATGCGCGCGGACGTCTTAAAGGGGATGAAGCTCAGGGCGAACAGGTTTACCTTCGAGCCGGAGGTGACGTCCCAGGCCGCGAAGCTCGGCGTGCGGATAAAGGAAGTGCCTATCTCGTATGCCGGCTTCTGCGTGAAAAAAAAAAAGAAGATCAAGACGAAGGATTTCTTTTACGCTATCGGGGTATTGATTTACCAGAGGTTTACGCCTTGA
>JAGONY010000006.1 GCA_017992785.1 Candidatus Omnitrophota bacterium
TAACCCGGCGAATATTTCACGAGCGGCCGCCTGAACGGCTTCTTCGATTCCATCGCGTAGCCGAGCGCGTGCGCCGAACCGGAATCCGGCACGCCCGATACCACATCGACCTCGATATCCTTGTCATGCTTTGCCAGGCACCTTCCGCATCTTTCCCTTACGATCTCGGTATTTATGCCTTCGTAATCCGACGCGGGGAACCCCGAATATATCCACAGGAACGCGCATATCCGGTTCGTCTTTCCTCCCGGTTTCCTCTGGACCATCCCTTCCTCGTTGAGCAGGACTATCTCGCCCGGTTCGAGGTATTTGACCGTCTGGAACTCGAGGTTAGGGAAAGCCGCCGTCTCCGTCGCGGCCGCCCACGCGTCCATCCGCTTGCCGATGACGACCGGCGTATATCCGAACCTGTCGCGCGCGGCATAGACGCCGTCCTTATTGAGGATCAGCAGCGAACATGAGCCCTTTATCTTCTGCCACATCTTCTGTATCCCGTCGAGCAGGTTATCGCCCTGGACTATCATCTTGGCCATGAGTTCGGTCACGTTGACATTACCTTTCGTGACCTCGCTGAACGAGGTTCCCTTTTTCAGCATCTCCTGCATCAGCTCTTCCGTATTCTCTATGAGGCCGTATGTCACGAGGCAGAAAGGGCCGAATCTCGAATTTAGGTATATCGGCTGCTCATCATAGGAGCTGATCACGCCGATGCCCTTATTGCCCCTCATCCTCCTGCAGTCGTCGAAGAACTTCGACTTGAACTGGCTCTGGCTTATGCTGTGTATCTGCCTCGTAAACGTCTCGCCGAGGACAGCCATTCCGCCGAACTCGGTCCCGAGGTGCGAATGGTAATCTGTCCCGTAAAGAAGCGTCTCCGCGCAGTCACCTTTTGATACCACTCCGAAAAAACCGCTCATTTTTCCCCCTGGATGTTATGCTTCGGGTATTACGACTCAAAAAGGCTCTTTGTTGCGAAATCCGGTTCGCTCGTGAGGTTTACTCCGAGCTTCCTCAACCCCGCCTCGTCTCCCGGCGTCGGTATATGCGTAAGGTGCACCTCGCACCCGCGAAGCTCCTGCAGTTTCTCCATCGCGCCCTGCGCGGCCGGGTTCGTCGTCGCGCTGATGCTCAGCGCAATCAGCGCCTCATCGAGGTCCAGGCTGACGGTCTTGGAGCCGGAGGCCTTCAGCACACCCTTCTTGAGGTTCTTTATCGAGTCTATGATATTCGGCGAAAGCAGGTGGAGCTTATCGGGGATGCCCGCGAGTTTCTTTATGGAATTGAATACGAGGCTCGATGTCGCGTGCATCAGCGGTGAGTTCTTCCCTGTGATTATCGTCCCGTCCGGAAGCTCTATCGCGGCGCCGCAATACACGCCGTCGTTTCCCTTCTCCTTCTGCTTGCATTCGTCGGCCGCCTTCCTGGCCGGGAGCACGACGCTTCGGTCCTCCGCCTTGACGCCGACTTCCTCCATCAGCAGCCGGACCCTCTGCTCGGTCTCTTTATCCACAAAACCCATCGCGTATTCGCAGGCATACCTGAAGTACCTGCGTATCACTTCCTGCTTGGCCGCTTCCCTGACCGCCTCGTCGTCCGTTATGCCGAATCCCGCGCGGTTGACTCCCATTTCCGTAGGGGACTTGTATACCTCGCCCTCACCCATTATCTTCTCGAAGATCCTCTTTATGACAGGGAACACCTCCACATCGCGGTTGTAATTCACCGTCTTCTCGTTATGCGCCTCGAGGTGGAACGGGTCTATCATGTTGAAATCCCTGATGTCGGCGGTCGCCGCCTCATACGCGACGTTGACCGGGTGCTTGAGCGGGATGTTCCATATCGGGAACGTCTCGAACTTTGCGTATCCCGATTTCGCCCCCTTCTTATGGTCATGGTAGAGCTGCGAAAGGCACGTCGCGAGTTTCCCGCTGCCCGGCCCCGGGCCCGTGACTATCACGAGAGGGTTCTTCGTCTCTATGTATTCGTTCGCGCCGTAGCCCTCGTCGCTGACGATGAGGTCGACATCTGTCGGGTACCCCTTCGTGAAGCTGTGCGTGTACACCTTTATGCCGCGGCGCTCGAGCTTGTTCTTGAATATCCTCGCGGCAGGCTGGTTATCGAAACGCGTTATCACGACCGCAAGCACTTCTATGCCCCAGTCCCTGAGGTCGTCTATCAGTTTCATCGCGTCCACGTCGTACGTGATGCCGAAATCCGCCCTTACCTTCTTGCGCTCGATATCGCCGGCGTATATGCACAATATTATGTCGGCCTTGTCCTTCAGCTTCTGGAACAGGCGCATCTTCACGTTCGGGTCGAATCCGGGCAGTACCCTCGATGCGTGGTAGTCGTAAAGCAGCTTCCCCCCGAATTCAAGATAGAGCTTATTGCCGAACCTGCCGACCCTCTCGAGTATCGCGTCCGACTGTTCCCTGAGGTATTTCTCGTTGTCAAAACCGGGCTTCTTCATCTATGTTGGCTCCTTTTGATCCGTTATTTCCTGAGCAGGAATACCGCGAGGATCACGGCGCTGAAGACGAACCTGTATATTATGAACACGCTGAACGAATGCTTTTTCACGAAACCGAGCAGGCCTTTTATCGCGAGGAAACCCGTCACGGCAGATACCGCGAAACCAGTGAATACCTGAAGCCCCTGGCCGTTCGAGGCGATGTCACCTATCTCTCCGAGCTTGAGCAGGACCGCGCCGAGGATTATCGGCGCCGAAAGCATGAACGAGAACTTCGCGGCCGACTCCCTGTCGAACTTAAGGCCCAACCCGGAGGCCATCGTTATGCCGGACCTCGACACTCCCGGGATTATCGCCAGTGCCTGCGATAACCCTATGATAACGGCATCCAGCAGGTTCAGCGACTTCAAGCTGCGCGATTTCCAAACGAACCTGTCGATCAGGTAAAAGAGCGCGGCGAACGCGCTCATTGTAAAAGCGATCAGCATCGGCGACCTGAAGGCCGTCTCCGCCTTGCTCTCGAGAAGCTTTCCTACCAGCGCTCCCGGCACGCTCGCGACGGCAATATACCATATCATCCGGCTTTTTATTATGCCGAGCCAGTCCTTCCAAAAATATGCCATGACCGCAAAAAGCGTGCCGGCATGCAGAGCCACATCGAACGAGAGGCTGTGCTCCGGCCATCCGAAAAGCCACGGGAATACTATAAGGTGCGCCGAACTGCTTATCGGCAGGAATTCCCCGAGCCCCTGGACGAGGCCGAGGACTACCGCCTGGAATAAGTTCATATGCGTTTGCCTGTGGCCTTATTTGCTGCTGTACTTCTCGGCCATGCAGCCTCCTTTTTTACGTTCCGACGACCGCGTTCAATAACAGCAGTGTTATAAAGCCGGTTATCGCCGCAAATGTCGCGGCTATCTCATTGCCGTGGCTGTGGCATTCCGGGATTATCTCGTCGAATGTGATATACAGCATGGCGCCGCCGGCAAAGGCAAACCCGAAAGGAACCACCGCTCTCGATAACCCGAAGAGCATTATACCAAAAAAAGCCGCTATTGGCTCTGTAATTCCGGATAGCGTCGCCAATCCCAGGCATTTGAGCCGTGATACGCCGGCTTGCCTGAGAGGCGCGGCCACAACCAGTCCTTCCGGCATGTTTTGCAGGGCGATCGCGGCGGCGAGCACGAGCCCGAGCTTCGGCGACGAGAGGTATCCCACGCCGACGGAAAGCCCTTCGGGGAAGTTATGCAAAGTGACGGCGACCGCCATCAATATCCCGCTCTTCATTTTAATGCTCATGGGGTTGTTGCTGAAATGGGGGTATTTGCTGTGCAGGTGCGGTATCGACTTCTCTATCAGGTAAAGGAGCAAAGTAGCCGCCACTATCCCCGCGGCCGTCTGGCCAATGCTGCCCATGGTTATCGAAGGGCCTATCAGGTTGAAACACGCCGCGGCTATCATCACCCCGGCCGAAAAACCGAGCAGCGTATCGAATAACCTGTGCGTGACCTCCTTGAACAGCAGTACGGGTATCGCGCCGATCCCCGTGAAACAGCTCGCTATGAACGACGCCAGCAGGGCTTCCTTCAACGGTTCGCCCCTTTCCTCAGCAGTCCGGATAATGCCGCGTCGTCGCCCATGAGCGCATCCTTATCCTTCGACACATCCGCGCCCTCCTTGATGATATTGGCCAGAGACGAGACCCCTGCCTTCTCGCCTATCACGATGGCGCCCACGAGCTTTCCGTCCTTGATAATGCATCTCCTGTAGGTCCCCTTCGCCTCGTCTTTCTTTGACAGTGACTCATATCCCTCGCCTTCCGGGTTCACGGCTCCTATCGACGTCACGTCTATACCGACCACCTTCAGCGTCGCCTGGAAAGTCGTCCCCTTATATTCGGCCGGGACGCCTGTCATGTTCGACGCGGCAGCGAGGCCCTGCTCGAGCGCGGCGGGTATTATCCCGTAGACCGTCCCGTTGAATTCGGCGCAATCGCCGGCGGCAAATACGTCCGGGCAATTCGTCCGCAGGTTCCCGTCCACAATTATCCCTTTCTGCACGCCTATGCCGCAGGATTTCGCGAGCGAGGTATTCGGCCTGACGCCGGCAGCCGCGATGAAAAGGTCCGCATCTATGCCGCAGCATGTGGACTGGCTCAGCAATACCTCTATGCCGGTCTTCTCGACGCAGTATTTTATCAGCGCGGCGCCTTCCTCATCGAGTTGCCTCGGAAGCAGCCGCGAGTTATGCTCGACCACAACGACCTTCATCCCCCGTTCCGTGAGCGCCTTAGCCGTCTCAAGCCCGAGAAGGCCTCCGCCTATGACCGCCGCCTTTTTCTTGTCCCTCGCCAACGAGCGGATCCTCAGCACGTCGGAGATGTTCCTGTACGTGAAGACCTCTTTGCCGGATACACCTTCTATAGGCGGGACGAACGGCGAGGCGCCGGTTGTCAGCAGGAGTTTATCATAATCGGACGTCCCGGATACCGCCGCTTTTATCTTCTTTGATGTTGTGTCGACAGCCGTGACATTATCGCCGAGCGACACGCGGATGCCCCTCTTCTTATACCATTCGTCGTTATAGGGGAACATGCCGTCGAGCGTTATCGATTCGGAGAGCAGCCTGTCCAGGAGCGGCCTCGGGTAATAGTTGTATTCCTCGTCGGTAAAGACCGTTATCGAGGCGCGCGGTTCTTTCTCGGATATGTATTTCGCGGCCGTTATGCCGGCGATGCCGTTGCCTACTATGGCTATCTTCATAAGCGCCTTTTCAGATCTTCTCGAACATATCTTTGCCTACCCCGCAATCGGGGCAGACCCAGGAATCGGGGAGTTTCTCGAAAGGCGTGTTGGGCGCCACGTTCTGCGTGGGGTCACCCACGGCCGGGTCGTAGATATATCCGCATACGGTGCAGCGATATTTGCTCATTTTTCGTCTCCTTATTCAGGCGATCTTCTTCGCGAGTTCCGCGCCGAGATTCCTGCAGAGCGCCAGCTCCTGCGCGTCGGGCACGAACTTTGCCGATACCGGGGGCACCGCAGGCTCCATCCCGCCCTCTTTCAGCACCCCCTCTATTTCCGCGACGGCGCCTCCGGCCCATCCGTATGAGCCGAACGCCGCGGTGATCCTGTCCTTCGGCTTGAAACCTTTCAGCAGCTCAAGGAACGACGCTATCGATGGCAGCATGTCGTTGTCATGCGTTGATGACCCTATGACGAACGCCTTGGCGTCGAGCATCTGGTAGGCGACCTCTGTCCTGTCCGAAAGCGCTATGTCGAAAAGTTTCACGGAGACGCCGGCATCAGTAAGGCCGTCCGCTATAGCCCTCGCCATCTTGCCGGTCGATCCCCACATCGTCTCATATACGATGACCGCCTTGCGCTTCGTCTCGTTCTTCGTCCAGGAGGCGTAGGCGTCGACCGCCTTTGCCGGGTCTTTTCTCCATATGATACCGTGGCTCGGGGCTATCATCTTTATTGAAAGCCCCATCTTCCGTATCTCTTCTATCTTCCTCGCAATGATCCCGCCGAGCGGCCAGAGTATGTTCGCGTAATATTTCTTGGCCTCTTCCATCAGCTCGCACCGGTCTACCTCGTCGTCGAATCTCTCCGACGTCGCGTAATGCTGGCCGAACGCGTCATTCGGGAACAGCAGTTCTTCCTCGGCGCAATACGTGAACATGCTGTCAGGCCAGTGTATCATCGGCGCTTCTATGAACATGAGCGTCCTCTTGCCGATGTTCAGCTTGTCGCCGGTCTTCACCGCCTTGAAATCCCAATTCCCGTAATAGTGCTTCTGCAGCCCTTCCCCGCATTTGGCGGTCCCGTAAAGTTTCGCGCCGGGGCAAAGCTTCAGGAGTTCAGGCAGGGCGCCCGAATGGTCGGGTTCTATATGGTTGACGACGATATTCTCTATCTTCTCGACCGGCACTATTTCGCGGATCTTCCCGATAAGCTCGCCCGCGTACGGCCCGTATACGCCGTCAATAAGCGTGACCTTATCGTCTACTATCAGGTAGGAATTGTAGGTTGTGCCCCTTGCCGTGGAATAAGTATGGCCGTGGAAGGTCCTGATGCTCCAGTCGACAGCGCCTACCCAATATATGCCTTTCTTGACCTCGACAACGGCCATATCCCTGCCTCCCTCGGTTAGCCTTCCATTACCCTTCCTTCCGTCTTGACGAACCACGAGACGGAATCGGCAAGCATTGTCAGCGCTTCCTCGAGCAGCTCGTAATGGCGCTCCTCTTCCTTCTTTAAGGTGTTATAGAACACCTTCGCAATCCTTACGCCGGCCTCTTTCGACTGCTTATCGTAATAGTCGTAGCTCTTCGTCTCCTTCTTCATCGCTATCTCTATCGCCTTGATGTTCGAGGGGTCGGCCTTCAGTTTCCTGATCTCCGTTTTTGAAAGGTGCCTGAACACGAGCGAGAGCTTCTTCTTCGACTGCCTGCTTATTGTCCCCTCGAAATCGCCCCAGTCCTTCTCATGCTTTAGGCCTTCGCTTATCTCCTTGATACGGTCGATATGCGTGAGTTCCTGGTCGGCAAGAGAGACGAGCAGTTTCTTCGCTATAACGTTCTTCGCGGTCTTTGACGCCTTGAGATAGAATTTCCTTCCGTCGAGCTCCATCTTTACCGCGGACTCGAGTATCCTTATGTCTCTTGCGGGCATAGTAATCTCCTTATTTGTATTGGCGGTGCAAAACGCGGTTAGGATCTCCTGTTATCAGCCGTACCTGTAGAGGATGCCGAATCCGCCCTGTGGGTAGTTCCAGTCAACGTTCTGGAATTCATCGCAGATGACACGGCAAGTGCCGCATTCGAGGCACCCGTCAACGTTTACTTCAGCGACTCCCTTGTCGTTGATCTTCCAGCAGTCAGACGGGCATCCGATGGAGCACTGTTTCTTCGCGCACTTAAGGCAAAGGTCCTTGTCTTTTACCTTGATATGGGGCTCCGGCCCCAGCTTGAACCTGTTCACGAACAGCTTATCTTCAATCCTCGTCACCATTCTTCCTCCTTAAAGGGCTGCGAAGCGTCCCTCGCAAGGGACCACCTGCTCGGAGCCACCCTGCGTATTATCGCACAATATCAAATTCCGTTCAAGGGGCTTTAACCTTAAAACCGCACAATTCCATCCATGACTTCACGCACTGGTTCCGCATGAAAATGTCCCATACCATCCCGGTCCTGTAGTTCTCTATCATCAGGACCGTCACGCCCTGGTCTATCCCTATGTAATTACTGCTGAACCAGTTCTTGTCGATATTATACCCGGCCTTAAAACCATACTCCCCGTATACGCTGCCGCCGTGCCTGTCGTATATCTTCTTCAGCGACTTCAGGGAGAGTTCCGGCACCAAAGGCATCGACGCCGCCATCCCGTAAGGGTTGATCGTCCCGTCCTGGACAAGTTTTTCCGCGGGCATCGCGCCGTAGCCCTTGTAGCCGCCGGGCCCGTCCCCCGCCGTAAGCCCCCACCCGTCCTCACCGTATCCTTTGTGTAAGCGCGCGTTATCCAAGCAGTACCTCCTGTTCGCGTGCACCGCGTTTATGGAGTTCTGCCAGTAATTAATGCCGTTGTCATCGATGTTCCTGAAATCGACCCACGCCTGCGCGAACTGGTAGGTGAACAAACTGCCGAAGAAGGAATACACGACCTTATACCCGCCGTATTCCGCGACGGGTTTCCTCCATGCCTTCCAGCATTCCGGCGATATAGGATACGTCGGGGAACCTATCGCGAGCACATACGCTATCAGCCCTTCGTTATACCAGTCCCAGTATGAGCCGAGGAAGCCGTTCTCCGGGGTCCATCCCATGCATATCAGGTTCTTCCCGTTCGTCATCCATTGCCAGTCCGCCCGGAAATACAGCGAGTTGGCGAGACGTTCGAGCTCTGTGCCCTTGAAATACTGCGCCGCGAACAACGCGCCGGCGAAAAATATCGCGGAATCTATCGAGGAGAGCTCGGATTTCCACGCCCTCCTGCCGGTCTTCATATCAACGAAGTGGTAATAGAACCCGTGTTCGTTCTTTAGGGTGTACCTGAAGGTCTTGAGCGTCCTGAATACGCGGTTATACGCCTCATCGTATGTTATCCAGCCCCTGCTGTGGCCGATGCATATGGCCGCGAGGCCGAAACCCGTCGCCGCTATGCTGCAAGGCGCGCCGGCGGAGGCGTTGTCCGCGATAAGGCCGGTATTCGGGTCCGCCTTCTCCCAGAAATACCTGAACGTGTCTTTTTCGATCTTATCTATGAATTCATCCTGCGCCGACACGGCGTTGCCGGCATCGAGGCAGGCTGCGGGGCACAAAGCGACAGACAAAGCTAGAACAAACGAGATGGCCGTCTTCATGGTTTGGTCTTAAAGAACAGCAGCTGCCTCCTCGCTTCTTCCGCCTTCGACCTTACCTGGGCGGGCGTCATTTTGTCCGCGTCCTTGATCAGCTCGTCAAGGGAATTCACGGACACGTCTATCTTCCTCCTGAATATCTCCGCCATATTCTCGAGCATGCCCGAGAGCCCCTTGAACTCGTCGCCTTTCCTCAATCGGAAGCCCGCGGTCAGGTTCCCGCTCGACATTGAATTTATGGACTTCTCGATGCGGCTGACCGGCCCCGCTATCTTGTGCGACAGGAATATGCTCGCGGCGGCTATCACAAGCACGATCGGGAGTATCCTCGTCACGAGTTCGTTCCTGGTGTCGTTCAGCATGTAATACACCGATTGCTGGCCGTCCGCGCTCAGGAAACGCGCTTCCCTGAAGTAATTCTCGGGCGTGTTGGGCTCCAGCGTGCCGTACCTTGCGTCCTCATAGTCCTTTATGCGCGACGCCGTCTGCAGCTTTTCGGAAAGGTTCCACGCCGACCACTCCGACGCCGCCCTCCCGAGGATACCGTAGTACATTACGACACCCGTCAACAGTGAGGCGAGCAGCATGCATAGAACGATCGCCGCCATATAACGCGCCTGCATACCGGGGTTTACGAAATAATTCTTCCTCCTCACATCGATCCTTTTCATATCCCCTCCCTTTTCCTCGCGTATATTATATGCTGCCCCGGGCCGGAAGTCAATTGACACCTCGTCGATATTATGCTATTTTATAGCAAATGTTAAGGATGATTTTATCGTCGGCCGGCAGTTTCTACTTTACGATCCTTAACCTGTTGTACCCGCAGGATTGCCTCATCTGCAGCAACAGGATCCGGGAGGCTAAGGACGCCCGCTTGTGCGCCCCCTGCAACAACAGGATAATGAGGTATGCCGACACCCCCCACTGGAGCTTCACCGAACAGGGCCTCGCTTTCGACGCGGCTTACCACGTTGCGGATTACGACGACATAGTCAAGAGGTGCATCTGCCTCATGAAATATGGGGGAAAGCGGCAGCTTTCCGACACCCTCGGCGGCCTCATGACAGAATACGCCGAAAGGAACATGAATTTCAACAGCATAGACATGTTCGTCCCCGTCCCGCTGCACCCCGTGAAACTGCGCGAGAGGCAGTTCAACCAGTCGGATCTCATTGCCGGCCACCTCGCGCAAAAGTTCAACAAGAAGCTCGAGAATAAATGGATAAAAAGGATACGTTACACGCCGCAGCAGGCCGGCCTCTCGAGGGATAAGCGCTTCCGCAATATAAAAGGCGCGTTCCTCGTAAGGCAGGACGCCGATTTCTACGGCAAGTCGGTCATGCTCATTGATGATGTCATGGCCACCGGCGCCACCCTCCACGAATGCGCTAAAGCCATCAAGTCCGCCGGCGCAAAAAAGGTCTACGCCTTCACCCTCGCGCGGGGAAACTGACATGAGGATAATCAGGATATACATCCTTAAGGAGCTTGCCGGGCCTTTCATCTTCGCCTTCGTGATAACCACGTTCGCTTTCATGGCCGGCAACATGATAAAGCTCGCCGACCTCGTGGTCAACAAGGGCGTGGACTTCTTTTCCGTATGCAAGCTCTTCCTCTATATGCTCCCGTGGCTCTTTACGTTCACGGTGCCGATATCCGTGCTGACCGCGACGCTGCTGACCTTCGGGCGGCTGTCGTCCGACAATGAGATAACCGCGATGCGCGCGAGCGGCATAAGCCTGTACAAGCTCGTATACCCCCTGGTCCTGCTCGGCCTCGTCATCAGCCTGGTATCATACGAACTGAACGACTGGATACTCCCGCGCCTGCGCTACGAGACGAGGAAGCTCATTACCCAGATTGGCGCGAAGAACCCTGCCGCCTACCTCGAGGCCGGCACGTTCATAAAAGCGTTCAAGGGCTATATCGTCTTCATATACGGCATAGACAAGAACAAGCTCACGAACATCAGGATATACCAGCCGCAGGAAGGCCGCCCGACGCGCACGATCATCGCGCAAAAGGGCGAGATGAATTACATTGAATCGAAGGACGCGATACGACTGAAACTGATCAACGGGACCGTCGACGAGCCGAACCCGAACGACCCGAACAATTTTTACAAACTTAATTTCAAGACCTATATAATGACGCTCGACCTCAGGGAAGGCCGCGACCTGAAAGTCGACAAGAAAAAATCCGACATGTCGATAGATGAGCTCAAGGAGAAGATCAAGACGCTGAAATCGGAAGGCGTGGACCCGTCGCCGCTGCAGATGGAGATCCATAAGAAGATATCGTATTCGTTCTCGTCGCTGATATTCATACTCATAGGCATCCCGCTCGCGCTTATGGCGCGCCGCGGCGAGAAATCCATTGGGTTCGTGCTGAGCGTCTTCGTCATAGTGATCTTCTACCTCATACAGCTCGCCGGCGAAGCGCTTGCGATCAAAGGCATCCTGATCCCCGCGCTCGGCATGTGGCTGCCTAACATAGTATTCGGCATAATCGGGCCTGTGATGATATTCCTGATGGCGGAACAATGAAGATAATAGACAAATACATAACGAGGGGTTTCATCTGGCCGTTCCTCTACTGCCTCTTCATCTTCCTTTTCCTTTATGTCGTCGGGGACCTGCTCGGGCATCTCAGCGACCTCGTGAAAAAGGGCATACCTTTGGACGTCATAAGAACGTACTACCTGGCCTCCCTGCCGTTCATATTCGTGCAGACGACGCCGTTCGCGGTCCTGCTCGCGTGCGTCTTCCTCTTCTCAAACCTGAACCGCCATAACGAGATCATCGCGTTGAGGGCAGGCGGCATAGACACCCTGCGCATCATCACCCCCGTGCTGCTGCTCGGGTTCGCCATCAGCCTGGCGGTGTTCCTCGTAAACGACAAGGTCGTCCCCGAGTCGGCAGTGATATCGAACACTATAAAAGAGGTCCGTTTTGACAGGGAACAGAAAGATAAAGTCGACAAGATCGAGAATATTACGGTCTTCGGAAGGGACGGCAAGCTCTTCTACGCGAGGGAATTCGACCTCGGCACGAAGACATTGAAGGATGTCGTGATGCTTGTCCACGACAGTAACCAGGTGCTGAAAAGGAAAGTAACCGCGGCCAGGATGGAATGGACCGGCAGTAACTGGAAATTCCACGGGGCCGACTCTTTCAGGTTCGACCGCGACGGCAACGTGCTCGGCAAGCCCGCGATATTCCGGACGCCGAAGATAATCGATTTCAACGAGACGCCCGAAAGTTTATTGAAAAAGCAGACGCAGCCCGATTTCATGAATTACGCGCAGTTGAGGGATTATATCCACCTGCTCGCGCTCGAGAGCAAGTCCACCGCGAGGAAACTTCTCGTAGACCTGCATTACAAGCTGGCGCTCCCTTTCACGAGCGTCGTCATTATGCTCATAGGCATCCCGTTCGCGCTCAAGAGGACCAGGTCGAAGGCGATGGCAAGCATGGGCCTCTCCCTCATCATAGCCCTCGTATTCTACGGCGCTAACGCTTTCTTCATCGCGCTCGGCAAAGGCGGGTTCATTCCCCCCATAATAGCAGCATGGGCCGCGAACTTTATATTCGCGGCCCTTGGTATCTACCTGCTTGCTGAGATCAGGTCCTAATCTTCTTTACGCTTTTCCGGCGCAGCCGAGGAATCCTATCTTCCTCTTGACGACTTCCTTTATCGCGTCGCGCGCGGGTCCGAGGTATTTCCTCGGGTCGAACTCGCCCGGCGCCTCGACGAACACTTTACGTATCGCTCCGGTCATGGCAAGGCGAAGGTCGGTGTCGATGTTGACCTTGCAGACGCCCATCTTCGTCGCCCTCGATATCATCTCTTCGGGAACGCCCCTCGCGCCGGGTATCTGCCCGCCGTAATCGTTGCATTTCTTGACGAGGTCTTCCGGTGCCGATGAGGCGCCGTGCAGGACAAGCGGGAATCCCGGAAGCAGGCCCTTGATCTTCTCGAGGCGCTCGAAGTCCAGCTTCGGTTCGCCCTTGAACTTATATGCCCCGTGGCTCGTCCCTATCGCGACTGCCAGGGAATCGCAGCCCGTCTTCTTCACGAACTCGACCGCCTGGTCGGGATCGGTATAGATCGCGTCTTTCGCGGCTACGGATATGTTGTCTTCGACGCCCGCGAGCTTACCGAGCTCGGCTTCGACCGGGACACCCTTCGCGTGCGCGTAATCGACCACCTGCTTCGTCAGCCTCATGTTCTCCTCGAACGGGTACTTCGACCCGTCTATCATGACAGACGAGAACCCGCCGTCGACGCACGACTTGCACATCTCAAAATCCTCGCCGTGGTCCAGGTGAAGCACGCAATCGATGCCCGTGCATTCCATCGCCGCCTGCACGAGATGGATCAGGTACTGGTGGCGTGCGTACTTGCGCGCGCCGGCCGATACCTGGAGTATTACAGGGGCCTTCGCCTCGGCTATCGCCTCGGTAATGCCCTGGATTATCTCCATGTTATTGACATTAAATGCACCTACCGCGTAACCTTCTTTATATGCCTTCTGGAAGAGCGGTTTTGATGATACGAATGCCATTTCTTCTTTCCTTTCCTTTATGTGCCCATTTCCCACGAGGAGAGGTACTCCCTCTGCTCCTTCGTGAGGACGTCTATCTTAACCTTCATCGATTCCAGTTTCAGCGCCGCTATCTTCTCGTCGATGTCCTTCGGGACCGAATAGACCTTGTTCTGCAGGCGCTTCGAGTTCTTAGTCACGAACTCCGCCGACAACGCCTGGTTCGCGAAAGACATGTCCATGACCTGCGCCGGGTGGCCTTCCGCCGCCGCGAGGTTTATCAGGCGCCCTTCGCCGAGCAGGTTTATCCTGCGGCCGCTCTTCAGCGTGTATTCCTCCACGAACTCCCTTATATTCCTCTTCTTTTTGCTCATGCGCGCGAGCGCCGGGATGTCTATCTCGACGTTAAAATGCCCCGAGTTGCAGATTATAGAGCCGTCCTTCATCGCCTTGAAATGCTCCGCGCGGAGGACGTTGCAATCCCCGGTCACGGTAACGAAGATATCGCCTATCTTCGCCGCTTCCTTCATCGGCATAACCCTGAACCCGTCCATTACCGCCTCTATCGCCCTGAGCGGGTCTATCTCGGTGACAATCACGTTCGCACCCAAGCCCCTCGCGCGCGACGCGGCGCCTTTTCCGCACCAGCCGTAGCCCGCGACGACGAAATTCGTGCCGGCAACAAGCTCGTTCGTGGCCCTGATTATGCCGTCGACCGTCGACTGCCCTGTCCCGTACCTGTTATCGAACATATGCTTCGTCAGAGCGTCATTGACCGCTATGACCGGGAACATCAGCAGGCCCTTATTTTCCAAGCTCTTTAACCTTATTACTCCCGTCGTCGTCTCTTCGGTCCCGGCGAGAATATAATCGACGAGCCCGCGCCTCTTCTGGTGGATCGTCGAGACGAGGTCCGCGCCGTCGTCCATCGTTATGTTGGGCCTGTGGTCGAGCGCGGCGTTTATGTGCTTGTAATAGGTCTTGTCGTCCTCTCCCTTTATAGCGAAGACGGGTATCTTGAAGTCCTTCACGAGCGATGCCGCGACGTCATCCTGGGTCGAGAGCGGGTTTGACGCGCAAACGACGCAATCCGCGCCGCCTGCCTTGAGCGTCACGACAAGCCCCGCCGTCTCCGTAGTGACATGGAGGCAGCACGCTATCCTTACCCCCGCGAGCGGTTTCTCCTTCGCGAAACGTTTCCTTATCAGACGGAGCACCGGCATGTTCTCGTCCGCCCATTCGATGCGAAGCTTCCCTTTCTTGCTTAACGCCGTGTTCTTTATATGGTATTTCATGCTTTCCTCGCTAACAGCGCCGCCTTATCGGTCTTCTCCCATGTGAAGCCCATGTTCCCGCGTCCGAAATGCCCGTACGCCGCGGTCTTCCTGTAGAACGGCTTCCTGAGGTCGAGCGCTTTGATTATGCCTTTCGGAGTCAGGTCGAAGTTCTGCCTTACGAGCTTTACGAGGCGCTCGTTCGATATCCTGCCCGTGCCGAACGTCTCAACGTTGACCGAGACGGGCTCGGCCCTTCCGATGACATATGCTATCTGGAGCTGGCATTTGTCGGCAAGGCCCGCCGCGACGATGTTCTTCGCGACATACCTCATCATGTAGGCCGCGGAACGGTCGACCTTCGTCGGGTCCTTGCCCGAGAAAGCGCCGCCGCCGTGCGGGATCGTGCCGCCGTATGTGTCGACGATTATCTTGCGGCCGGTCATGCCCGTATCCGACTGCGGCCCGCCTATCATGAAGAGCCCGGTCTGGTTGATGAAGTACTCGGTATCCTTCGTGAGGTAATTTCCCACGACCGGCTCGATGACCTTCTTTATTATGTCCCTGCGCGCCTTATCCGAGAACTTGCCCTTTACGACCGCGTCCTCGGTGTGCTGCGACGCTATGACGACGTTCGTGACCTTCTTCGGCTTGCCGTTGACATATTCGACCGTCACCTGTGACTTGCCGTCCGGGCCGAGGTAGCCGAGTATGCCCTTCTTCCTTACTTCCGCGAGGCGCAACGACAACCTGTGCGCGAGCGTTATCGGAAGAGGCATGAGGTCCCTCGTCTCGTTGCAGGCGTAGCCGAACATCATTCCCTGGTCGCCGGCGCCGCCGCGGTCGACTCCCTGCGCGATGTCGGGCGACTGCTTGTGTATCGCGTTGAGTATCGCGCATGTATGGTAGTCGAAACCGTATTTGTGGTGCGTATAGCCGATGTCCTTGAGGACTCCGCGGCAAAGGTCGTGAACATGTATAAAGACCTTGTCGTTCGTCGTTATCTCGCCGCCGACGATTATGAGGCCCATCGTGACGTAGGTCTCGCAGGCAACCCTTCCCATCGGGTCGTCCTTCAGGACCGCGTCGAGCACACCGTCGGATATCTGGTCGCATACCTTGTCCGGATGGCCTTCCGTGACCGACTCGGACGTAAACAAATAATTCTTCTTTTCCATTCTTTCTCCTATTTTTCCTGGAACGCCAAGTTCGCCTTCCTGTATGATTCAAGGTCGCC
Source organism: Candidatus Omnitrophota bacterium (assembly GCA_017992785.1). Classification (GTDB taxonomy): domain Bacteria; phylum Omnitrophota; class Gorgyraeia; order Pluralincolimonadales; family Pluralincolimonadaceae; genus UBA6215. The sequence goes on from JAGONY010000006.1 coordinate 15,891, forward strand.
TATATCGAACCATACGCCCTTGAATATGTAACACCTTACTTCCTGTTCTTTGCTTATCCACTGTATCAGATGGCCGGGCGCGTCCTTCTCGTTTCCGACTTTCAGGAACTGCGCTATCATGCTCAGCTTGTCCTGCGGGAAATAATAGATCCCGGTCGCTATGATAGAAGTCGGCGGGTCATTAGGTTTTTCGAGGAAATTTACCATGTCCCCGTTCGCGTCAACTTCCACGACCCCGTACGTGTTAGCCGCCTTCGCCTTGTCGTTCAGGTCATACGTTCCGAGAGCGAACGCTTCCGGTTTCTGTTTCGCGAAATCAGCGAACTCCTTCAGGCTCCAATCGAACATGTTATCCCCGGCGAGCACTATCATGTCGTCGTAGACCTTCTGTTTCTCGAGGACAAGCCTGATATCGCCTATCGCGCCGAGACGGTCGTCGTTCGTCATGCTCCCGTCGTTTTCTATGACGATCTTCACCTTCGATTTACAGGTCTTTAACCATTCGTTGAATATGCCGTAAAACTTGTTGTTCGTGACGATGTATATCGTGTCTATCTCGGGGATCTCCTCGAGCTTCTTTATGAGATAGTCCACGATCGTGCCCTTTCCCACGAGAAGCAGGGGTTTCGGCCTGTCTTTCGTCAGGGGATATAATCTTGTGGCGTATCCGGCTGCAAGTATCAGCGCTTTCATCTTATCTTGCTCAGTTCCTTCTTCAGGAAAGCGATCCTGTCTACCGGCGTAGGGTCTATGCCGTTAAGTATCGCCAGGTGGTAGCTCACGAAATCCCCCGCGTATATCAAACTGAACATGCGCGCGAGCAGGCACTCGCCTTTTGAGGCCAGCTCGATGACTTTCGTCCCGGGCTCTATCATAGATTTCGTTATCTCTATCCTCTTCGCGACGCGCGGGTGTTCGCTCTTGTCCCTCAATAACACCACGATGAAATCCTTCAGCAGCGCCTTCGGGCCTTCCCATCCGACCGTCTCGTTATGGTTCAGCTCCGGGAAGACGTGCGTCGACGCGAGGGTCTTCGCGTTCTCCTCTATCTGGCCCCTCCACCTCAGCACAACGGAGTCGAGGTGCTTGTTCGCGCCGTATATTATGATGTATTTCCCAAGCAGAGCCCGCGCGATCTCCTCGTAGTTGTTCCTCTCCCTTGCCTGCTTCATCACGGCTATCGCTTCTTCGGCGTCACGAGCCCTGTCGCTTATGAACCCCAGTTTATACAGCACGTCGAGCCAGCAGAAGAACGAATACCCGAGCGCCGTCCTCGGCGGATGCCCCTTCGGTATGTATATCACAGGCACCTTGTCTTCCTTCGCGAGCACTTCAAGCTTGCCGCCGGAGGTTATCACGATGATCTTCGCGCCCTTCTCCTTCGCTTCAGCGTAAGAAGAGAGCGTCTCCTCGGTGTCGCCGGAGTAGCTGCACGCGAGGAAGAGCGTGTCCTTGCCTACGAACCTCGGAAGCGTATAGTCCCTGCTGACGTATATCGGTATCTTTATGTCGTCGATCAGGTACGAGCGCAGCAGGTCCGCGCCTATCGCCGAACCGCCTAGGCCCGAGAAGACAATATTCCTGTATCCCGCGCTGACATACGACTGCGGGACCTGGAAATCGCACCCGATCGAGTACGCCCGGGCGCATTGCTCCGGGAAATTGACTATTAGTTCCAGCATATTCGATTTGTCGATCAATTCGGCCCCCTTTATGCCATGCCGGGCACTAACTGCCTCAGCTTCATGTTCGCGAATTCCTCTATCTCAGAGCCGGTGGCCAACCCCATGGCTTCCTCGGCGATCTTCTGCGCCGTGCTGTAGTCCACCGACCTTATGATCTGCTTGATCCTCGGTATGTTCACGGGGCTCGTCGAGAACTCATCGAGCCCGAGGCCGAGCAATATCAGCGAGAACGCGGGCTCGCCCGCCATCTCCCCGCACATGCCGACCCATATATTATGCTTGTGCCCCGTGTCTATGACGTTCTTTATAAGCCGCAGCACCGCCGGATGCGCCGGCTCGTAAAGGTAAGCGATCTTCTCGTTGACCCTGTCGACCGCGAGCGAGTACTGGATCAGGTCGTTCGTTCCTATCGAGAAGAAGCTTATCTCCCGGGCGAGTATGTCGGCGGTAAGCGCGGCCGAAGGCACCTCTATCATCACGCCGACCTCGACGTTCTCGTCGAACGGCACGCCCTCGCGCCGTAATTCGTCCTTTATCTCGGCGAGCATCTTGTTCGCCTCGCGAACTTCTTCTATGCCCGATATCATCGGGTACATTATCTTCAGTTTCCCGTGCGCCGACGCCCTCATTATCGCCCTGAGCTGTATCTTGAATATGTCCGGGCGGGCCAGGCAGAACCTTATTGCGCGCCACCCCATGAACGGGTTCATCTCCTTCGGGACCTTCAGCTGCGACATGAACTTGTCGCCGCCGAGGTCGAGCGTCCTGACGATTACCGGGTTCGGCGACATCTGCTCCGCGACGCTCCTGTACGACTGGAACTGCTCTTCCTCAGTCGGGAAATCCGTGCGGTCGAGGTAGAAGAACTCCGTCCTGTAGAGCCCGATGCCGTTCGCGCCGTGCGACTTCACCGACGCGACCTCGTCGGGTATCTCTATGTTCGCGGCCAGGTGTATCGTGCGGCCGTCGGGAGTGACGCAAGGCAGGTCGCGCAACTGGACCAGCGACGCGTCCACTTCGGCGAACTTCGTCTTCTCCTGCTCGTATTTAGAAAGGGTCTCTTCGTCGGGATTGAGTATGACAACGCCGTTCGAGCCGTCGACGATGAGCATGTCGCCGTTCTTGACGTTTAATTTTATCGACTTAAGGCCTACTACGGCGGGTATCTCGAGCGCCTTCGCCATGATGGCGGTATGGGATGTCTTTCCGCCTACATCGGTCGCGAAAGCGATGACGTTCTTCTTGTGCAGTGACGCGGTATCCGACGGCGAAAGGTCATACGCGACGAGGACCACCTTCTCCTTTATGTCGGCGAGCGTCTCGCGCTTCTTGCCGAGCAAGTGGTTTAACACCCTCTTGCCGATATCGCGGATATCGGCGACGCGCTCCTTGAGGTATTCGTCCTCGACTTTTTGGAACGCGGCCATATACCTTTTCAGCACATCGTCGAAAATGTATTCCACGCAGACGAGGTCTTTCTTGAGCCGCGTTATTACCTCTTCTATGAGCGTGCGGTCTTCAAGGACAAGCAGGTGGGCGTTGAATATCTCGGCATGCTTTATGCCGAGCTGGTCGGAGATACGTTCCTGTATGCCGAGTATCTCCTGCCTCGTCTGGATAAGGGCATCCTCAAAACGCGCGATCTCCTTCGGCAGGTCCTTCTCTTCTATCTCGCGCCTTATTATGGTATAGGTCTCGCTGTCTAATATGAAGACCTTCCCTATCGCGATACCGGGAGATGCCGCGATACCCTTCAATAACATCCGCTACCTCGCTTTGCTTGTCTCGGGCGCGTCGAGGTCGCCCGACAATACCTGTTCGAGTTCCGCCATGGCCTGTTCGGCGTCCTCGCCGTCGATCTTCAGCGTGACCTGGCTGTTCTTTCCGGCGGCAAGCATAAGTATCCCCATGATGGACTTGCCGTTGACCTCAAGCTTGCCCTTCTTGACTATTACCTCAGAGTCGTATTTGTTCGCGATCTGCACAAAGACAGCGGCAGGCCTAGCGTGGAGGCCCGACTTGTTCTTTATTGTGATCTTCTTTTCCGCTATCATTTTATTCCTCTATTTTGATGTTTTCGGTAAACTTCATATTCCATGTCCCGCCTGGCGCCAGTTTCAGGCCCCAGTGGAAGAGCATCGCTATCTCCTGGTATGTCCTCTCGAGGCCCTGTTCCGAGTCCGATACCGTCTCGATCGGGAAGTACCAGAACGACGCCTCCTTCGAGAACTCAAATTCCGCTTTGACGCCGTACCACTGGTCGTTCACGCAGATGTTCCTTATGCCCGACGCCTCCCCGACCCTGTTCAGGTGCGGGTCCTTAAGCGAGAAACTGAACTCCACTCCGAACCTCGGCGCTATCTCCCTGCTGCCGGTATTCGTCAGCGTATATTCCACGTCGAACGCCTGCTTATTCGGCTTCAGCGTGACCGTCTTCGATATCCTTATGCCGTTCGCGGAGCCGTCCGCGCCGTAATAATTCCCGTCGCGCGTCATCACCACCACGGCCGCCCCGGACTTGTCCTTCTTTACGTTATACCCGTACGCGCCGTCCACGAAATCGCCGGCCTCGCCGTACTTTGACGCGGCAAAATCCTTTACCGTCGTCCCCTCTTTCAGGAAATGGTCTATAAGCGAGACCCTCCTGTACCAGTCATAGCTGAGGTCCGCGACAAGCTCGGCGTCCTTCGCCCTCGATATGTCGTGGATCGAATCTATGCCGTCGGCCTTCTTGCCTGCCTGCGCGTCTTTCGCCTTCTGCAGCGCCTTCTCGTGGTACGGCTCCTTGCGCCTCGTGAGCGTATTCGTTATGTTCAGCGCGAGCGGCTTGAAATCCAGCTCAAAGATCGTCCCGCCGCTATGCGGCGATATATCCAGCTCAAGTTTCGAGTTGGAGACAAGCACTTCTTTATACGAATCGCAATCGAAATCCGTCTCTACCGTCTCGGCCCAGTCCGCTTTCTTATGCGCGGCCTTGTCGAGTTCCTTCTGCGCCTTTATTATATTCGAATACACCGCCGAGCGCAGGTGGTTCAGGTAAAGCCCGCCAAAGACCCCGTGCCAGTAAGCGCAATTGCACTGGCTCTTATAGATATATTCGAGCGGCTTTTTTGGAGCGGCTGTCTTCGATGCCGCGACAAGGCCGCTGACGAACTGCATCTTCTTCTGCATGCTGTTCGACTCCGGGTATTTGACAAGGAAATTCTTGAAATACCCGCCGCTCCACTCCATCATCTCGCGGTAGCTCGCTCCGGTCAGGTATATCCTGCCGGTCGGCCCGTTATCCTTTATATAATCGGAGAAGAGCGTCGTCTTGAGCCACGACTGCTCGTTCCCTACGGCGCCGAAGAAGTTCCGGAGCCAGTTCTCTTCATAGACCCATTTATGCGTGCCCGGCCAGACTCCGAACTTTTCGCCGTCATCGGCGAATATCTTCGAGGCCGTCCCGCGGTCCTTCTGCTCCCTCATGTAATTGACCGTCTCGTGCGGGAGTTTGAAAGGCATCAGGTACCTAAGCTTCTCCGACCCGGGGAATATGAACAGCTTCGAGCCGTCATCCTCGGTCACGTAATAGCCCGATGTCTCGTCCGGTTTCTGCCCTACATACGAGAAATGCCAATCATCTACTATCGCGAACTTCACGCCCGCTTTCACGAGCGGCTTTATCAACGTCGGCTCCCAGACCCTCTCGGTAAGCCATATCCCCTGCGCCGGCTTGCCGGTAAGTTCCTTGAGCCGGTCGTTCATCAGCTTTATCTGGCCGAGGATATCCCTCTCCGGTATAAGCGTCAGTATCGGCTCGTAATACCCGCCGCCGAGCATCTCGACCTGGCCGCGGCCGACCATCTCCCTGAGCATCTTTATGAATTCAGGGTGTTTTTTTTCTATCCAATCAAGCAAACATCCGGAATAATGCAGCGACATCTTAAGCTGAGGGTGCGCGTAGAGCATCTCAAGGAACGGCAGGTACGACTTCTCATACGATTCCGCGAACACCCACTCGAAATTGCCTTCCGGCTGGTGTGAGTGTACCGCCATTAAAAGGTCTATCGCTCCCCGCCCCATTACGCCCCCGAACCCCTGACCTCGTAGATCAGGTCGAGTATCCTCTTCGATATCTTCTCGGCGTTATGCCTGACATAATCATCGACGGTTATCATGTCGCCCTCGACGACCCCGACGCCTATCTCGCGTATCTTCTTTGTGTCCGGCTCGACGGGATAAGCCAACTCCGATTCGTATTTTTCCTTCAGCACTTCCGGTATCTTCGCCGAATTTATTATCGCGTAATCAACGAGCGAGCGGTGCGTCTGCTTCAACAGCGCCTCAAGGTGGTCCGACGCCTTGAAACCGTCCGTCTCGCCGTGCTGTGTCATGACGTTGCATATATATATCTTTACCGCGCGCGACTTCAATATCTCTTCGACTATCCCGCCTACCAGCAGGTTCGGCAGTATGCTCGTATACAGGCTTCCCGGCCCGAGGACTATCGCTTCCGCTTCCTTTATAGCGAGCAGCGCTTCGGGCGTCGGCTTCGCGGTCTCGGGCTTCAGGTATACCCTCTTTATCGGGCTTGCCTTGACTCCCGACGGCAATGTATCTATCGGTATCATGCTCTCGCCGGACGTCTCTGTCCCGTCAATCCGTTTCGCCACGAGCGTTACCTTCTCGAGGGTCGACGGCACGACACTGCCGCGTATCGCGAGGATCTTGCTCGATTCCTTTATCGCCTTGTCGAAATCGCCGGTTATCTTTGAAAGAGCGGTTATAAAAAGGTTCCCGAAACTGTGGCCTTTTAGCCCCTTGCCCTCCGTGAACCTGTACTGGAACAATTCCCTCATGAGGCCTTCGGCGTCCGCGAGCGCGACGAGGCAGTTGCGAATGTCGCCAGGCGGCAGGACATCGAACTCTGTCCTTAACCTCCCCGAGCTTCCACCGTCGTCGGCTACAGTAACGATCGCCGTGATGTTCGAGGTCACTTCCTTAAGGCCGTGCAGCAGTACCGACAGCCCTGTCCCTCCGCCTATGACGACTATCTTCGGGCCTTTCGAGAGCTGCCTTTGCCTGAAAATTATATCAACAAGGTCCTTTTCGCGGCGGGGAAGGAATACGGTCACGAACGACTTGACCATCTTCCTTATTCCTATCGTCATCATTACGACGCCGGCGCAGAAAAGCAACGTGCCGAAGACGAGGTAATTCGCCTTGTGCGTAGCGAGGTACTTCTCGTAACCGAACCACAGGAAACCGGCCGAGAACATAACAGCGGATATGCCGATACTAAAGAGGAATATCCACCTCTTGATCCTCATACCCGGATATAACCACTTGAACCACCGCATCTCTTATCCTTTGCCGGGAAATCTGATTAGTGGCGTTTCGTGTCTTCGTCTTCAATGAGTCGCAGGATGCTCTTCTCGTCCTTGCACTGCTTGAGGGATTCGCGGAAGACCCTGTCCTTGAGCAGGCGAGATATCCTCGCCAGTGCCTTGAGGTGGGGGCCCGCCGAATCTTGAGGCGCGACAAGCAGGAAGAAGATGTGCACGGGTTCTCCGTCAAGGGAATCGAAGTTCACTCCCTTCGGGGAAAGCGCGAACGCGGCCGTCAACTCCTTTACCCCGTCGCATTTTCCGTGGGGTATTCCTACGCCCGAGCCGATGCCGGTCGAACCCAGTGCCTCGCGGCTCATGAGTATCTTCGCCAGCTTGTCCTTCTCCCTCACGGCTCCGGCTTTGGTAAGGAGGTCGACGAGTTCTTTTATCGCGTCTTCCTTTGTCTTCGCCTGAAGATCTGCGGTCACGGCATCCGGGTTAAGAAACTCCATTATCTTCATTGCGGCTTCCTCCTAAAAGTTTAAAATATGGAGCGGGTGAACGGGATCGAACCGTCGACAACTACCTTGGCAAGGTAGCGCTCTACCAACTGAGCTACACCCGCTTGATACTTGTAATTATCTTCGCACAGGCTCGGGCTACAGCCCCCGCCTAGTGGTGCGCGGAAGAGGGCTTGAACCTCCACGGGTTTCCCCAATAGCTCCTAAGGCTATCGCGTCTGCCAATTCCGCCATCCGCGCGAAGACAAAAAAATATCACATGGTGAGCCGCGAAGGACTCGAACCTTCAACCAACAGATTAAGAGTCTGCTGCTCTACCGATTGAGCTAGCGGCCCGCATTTAAGAAAAGAATTTTACCACAATCCCGCCGCCAGGTCAATAAAATAACTGGGCTGTTGGCGATGCCGACAAAGGTGACACCCTACCACCTGAACTTTACCCCCGCCTCCGCCTTCTTCTCCGCCGCCAGCTTCTTGAACCTCAGGAACGCCTCTCCGCCCAGGAGTTTGCGGCTCAGCGTCAGCGTCATGCCCGGCTTCCGCCCTTGGGCGCCGACCACATCAAACTCAAGCGAATAGCGCTTTGTAATGTCCCAACGCACGGTGCCTAATATCTTTACGACCCTCTCGACGGGCCGCTTGTATCGCGATACCCCTATCCCGACTCTGTACTTCAGCGCGCCGTATTTGCCCTTTGTCCCGGCCTTATCGAGCTGGGCCCTGAAGACGAATCCCGACTCGCCGCTTGAATCGAGCAGGTATGATATCTTGTCCTTGCCGTTTATCCGCCACGCTCCCCTGAACACGAGGCAGCGATCTATCCTGTCGCGCCTCTTCAGCGCGGTCTTCCTGTAACGGTAAAGTATCTCGTTGTCCTTGCCGATGTCCCATTTCCCGTCGAGGACAAGGATATCTTCCTTACCGCCTTTTTTCGACACGGCGAACGTCAGCCGGTTCTTCCCGTCGGCCTGCCACCTGCCGTCGAGCTTAACGATACGCGTGACCTCGACGCCGCCGGCCTTCTTGGACGTTATGAGGGCGGTAAGCGCGTGCGGCTCGATCCCCGCGATCTCGCCTTTCATGCTGAGGGCCTCGGCGCTTCCGAGGCCCCTGGATTCGGTTACCGTTAACTCAAGGCCGTTTTTACTGTTGAGCCGCCACCTGTTTTTCTGAAGGTATGAGGGCATATTGAGGGTCCAGTTTCTCCAGGAATTTCATGCTCATCGAACGGAAAAATACCGCGAACGGCAGGTTAAGCGCTATCAGGCAATAGATAATGAATAAGCAGACAGGCGTCAGTATTATTCCTGTTATTATCCAGTAAGGCAGGACCGCCTCCGCGGGCAGGCCCTTATGCAGGGAATAGAGCACCACGACGACAAGCACGATCGGGATCAATAATACTATCGCCGCTCCGATGGCCAAGATCGTATACGCTATTCCCGCTCCGATGCCAAGGCCTATCTTTATCAGGATATAAACGGCAAAATTCCCCTTGTTGGCCTTTACGAGCGCCCATGCCCTGCCTATCCCCGCGAGTGTTTTTATCCTCTCCTTGAACATTATCGGCAGGACGAGGTCTATCAGCATTACCGAAAATACGCCGACCGCCGCGGCAACGACGCAAAATAAAAGTACCAACGGTATTAACGCGAGATACATGGCTTGCTTGTAAATGGCTATCCCCATGCCGACAAATGACAGCAGGGTAATGATGAATATTCCCATGAACACTATGTTGAACTTGAAATAAGAATTGCCGACGTCGGAGTTGTCCGCGAACGGTTTTTTTACCGAAGCGTCGTTCTTTACTATATCCTCGATGAACACGAACGCGAACCGCGAACCGAGCCAGATGAATAAAAGGACCATCGCCACGATGAACAACATCACGGAACCGAAGATGGCCCAGAAGACAGACATGTCCTGCCCGGGTGCCGACGGGGCCGCGCACGTCCCGCTCCCGCCCGCGCCGCCGCAGGCGCCGCCCCCCTGCTGCTGTTGCTGCTGCGATTCGTAATGGTTGTCGCAGCCGGAATTATAATTGCACCCGTTCGTCATAGAGCCGGCCATTACCGCGATAAAAGCGAGGATCAGCCATTTCTTGAAATTGAACGGCTGGAAGAGCACCTTCTTCGTCCAGTCCGCCGAATCCCCTATTATCGCGCCGAAATCGACCATCGAGGACCCTCCGGTATGGTTTAGTCGTATTTCCTCAAGTACTCTGCCAATTCCCTGCCGCTCAGATAACCGTCGCGGTTCCTATCGAACTTCTTCTGGTTCTTCGTCGTCACCTTTATGCTGAAATCATCCTTAAGGCCGTACTCCCTGATATAGTTCTTCTCTTGTTCCTTCGTGAGCCTCTTTATCCCGGCGTTAGAATTGTCCTTCAATATCCCCGTCATCGACGCCGCATACACATTCGTGCACGCAAGCACCATCGCTAAAATTAAGAAAATAATGGGGACGTGCCGCTTATTCTTCATGTTCCTGTAGATAACCAATCCTCCGTGCAGCAGGCCGACCGCCACCGTTGCGATCCCGAGATGCTCGTGCACCTCAACATCCGCGCGCGCGAGGCCCGTAACTGCCGTCGATACCAGCAAAACTACCGCCCCGATCCCCGTATACTGTATCATCTTATACAAATTCATTGGAAACGCCCTCACTCTACTGTCAACTCGCCTATGCGGTCGCCGCCCCTTATGCAATACGCGCGCACCGCCACCTTATCTCCCGCTTTCAGCCCGGCCAGGCCGAACGAATCGACCTGCTGGTTGCCGACCTGCTCCTTATATTCCTTCTCCTCAACCTTCTCACCGTTCACGAACACTTCAAACTTATATATATAATGCGTTTTTGGGCTCCCGACGGCGTGCGTCACCACGACCTGCACCCTTCCGGAGTCCGTCATCGACACATCGACAAGCGACGGCGCGTGGGCGTATGCCCCTGACGGCACCAACGCGAATACCGCCGCCAAAACAAAAGAGACCGCAAAAGAAACCGCCATCCTTGCCATGTTTCCCCTCCTGTTATGCCCATATTATAACAAAATTAATGGGGACTTAACACTTAATTCTCTGGTATAATACTAACATGGCACACTTGCTAATTTGGGGGTTAGTGGGTGCTCTCTACTCTCCCGTTATCTACCAGCTTTACAAAGCCCGTTGGGAGACAATAGATTACACACACGCGTATTTCATCCTCCCCCTTTCATTATTCCTCGCCTGGCGGGCGCTCAGGGGCGGTTCTTCAGCCGATCGGAAAGCTGTCCCGCAGGGTGTCCCTCAGGACCTCCCTGCGACGGCGCCGGGGCTGTTCCTTACCGTCCTCGGCCTGCTCATGTTCATTTTTGGCTGGAAACTCGATTATCTCTTCATAACGACGCTTTCGCTCATCCCCCTGCTCTACGGCATCATCTTCTACCTTTACGGCACGGGGCTCGCGAAACGGCTGTCATTCCCGATACTTTACCTCCTGCTGATGGTGCCTCCGCCCCTCGGCGTGCTCGACGCGGTAACGATACCGATGCGCCACGGCATCTCGGTCGCGGCAGTCGCGATCCTCAACGCGCTGCACTACCCCATCCACCGCGAGGGCCTGATGCTCTACCTCGGCACCCACGAGATCTTCATGGGCGCGCCGTGCAGCGGTTTCCGCTCGCTGATAACGATGTTCTCCCTCGGCATATTTTACGTATACGTGATAAAAGGGACGCTTCTCAAGAAACTCGTGCTTGTCGCCGCGATAATCCCGCTCGCGCTCTTCGGCAACCTGGTGCGCGTCATCACCCTCTGCCTGCTGACGTACCACAAGGGCGAGGAGGTCGCGCAGGGCTTCTTCCACTATTTCAGCGGCGGCGTCATATTCGTCATAATGATAATCGGCCTGCTGTTGATAGAATTCATAATGGAAAAATATGAAGACAAACGATAGGGTGGGTAAAAATAAGACGGCAACGCTTTTGCTTTTACTTGCGGTGACGATGGTGGTGGCCTTCGCCCTGCCGAAATGGAAGTATAAGGGCGCGGACACGCTCTCGCGGGTAAATATCCCCACGGCGATGACCGGCTGGCAGAGCGTAGACGTCTCTTCCAATCTTAAGTCAAAGATGGCGGACCAGGAGGTCTACAATTTCGTCGGCGACGTCTTCGCGCGCGCCTACGGCAACTTCCTCGGCGAACGCCTGCTATTTCTCGTCCTCGACGCCGGCAACTTCCACAATCCGAAGGTATGTTACGGCGCGAGCGGCTACAAGATCACCGAGCTCGACGACATCGAGCTGGCCCTCGAAACTGCGCGGCTCATATGTCTTCGAGAACGAATCCCTTAACGAGATCCTGTCGTATTTGGAGAGCTCCGAGTTCAGTTCGGCGGTAACGTCGCCGCCGTTATTATCGAACCCGGAATTGTCGGCGTAGAATTCGTGGTAGTAGTTGCCGTCGACCATTAGGGAGGTCGTCTTTCCTTCGTAGATCATCGTGGCCCCGACCGACGGCTTTGTGATGTAATCGCTGATCTTGTTCTCTTTGACATACGTTACGTTGTCGTCGTATGTCTCATAGACGGAGGCGTGCGGTTTTATCTCTATCTTTCCGAGCCGGAAGGCCCAGGCATTGCCCTGGATTGCCCATTGGCTAAGGCAAAATACCGCCGCGAAAGATATTAACCATTGTCTTTTCATAGGTTGTCTTTTTTTAACCCTAAAGGTAAGTAAGTGAATATTTTACGTCAATTGCGGGGGTGTGTCAAGCGGTAAAAAACTAACGTGGCGAACAGGCAGGCGAACCCTCCTATGAGCAGGGCGTCGGTCGCTCCGAGTTTGTTTGCTATAGCGCCGGCCGACAAACTTCCGATGGGCGCCATCCCGATAAAGGCCATCGCGTAAAGGCTCATTACGCGGCCGCGCTTGTCATCGTGGACGGTATTCTGGATTATCGTGTTGAATGACGCGGTCGTCGCGAGGAACCCGAAGCCCGTGGCCATGAGCAGGACGATAGAGACCCACAGCACGCGCGACAGCGCGAACAGGATTATGCCCGTTGAGAATATCGCGGCCGCGGCCGGGACGGTCTTTTCTAGCGTCGGAGGTTTTTCACGCGACGCGAGCCATAATGTGGCGACCAGCGCGCCGATCCCGACTGCTCCCATCATGAACCCGAGGGTGTCCGCGCCGCCGTGGTGGATGTCTTTCGCGAATACGGGCATCAGCACGATATAAGACATTCCGAGCATGCTTATTACGCTTAACAGGAGCAGTATGCGGCGTATCGGACGGGAGTTGTAGGCGTATATTACGCCCTCCTTGAGCTCCTGCAGGACGTGCATCTCGGGCGTCTTGCGCACCGCGCGGTCAAGTTTCATCATGAGCAGGCTCGCGATGACAGCGAAGAAGCTCAGCGCGTTGACGAGGAAGCATATCCCCTCGCCCGCGACGGCGACGATGATGCCCGCCAACGTCGGGCCGATAAGCCGCGACGCGTTGAACACCGCGGAGTTGAGCGCGATCGCGTTGCCGAGGACCTCTTTCTTCTCGACCATTTCTATAAGGAAAGATTGCCGCGCCGGGATGTCGACCGAGTTGACGCATCCAAGAAAGAATCCCAGCGCGACAATCTGCCAAACGGTGATATTTCCTGAAAGCGTCAATATCGCGAGTATGCTGGCCTGTATCATCGACAGGACCTGCGTGATGATCACTATTTTATGGCGGTTGTACCTGTCGGCGAAGACGCCCGCGAACGGGCTCAGCACGAACGTCGGTATCTGCGACAGGAACGCGACGGTCCCGAGAAGCAGCGCCGACCCCGTGATCCTGTAAACGAGCCAGCTCATCGCGACCGACTGCATCCACGTGCCTATCGTCGAGATGCTCTGTCCCGCGATGAACAGCCGGAAGTTCCTGAACTGCAGCGCGCGGAACATATGCGGACGTGTCATTGCTTATTCATATCTGAGCGCATCTATGGGATCGAGTTGCGAGGCCTGGTGCGCGGGCCAGCTGCCGAATATGATCCCTATTGCGAGTGAAAAACCCGTAGCGAGCGCGATCGACGAAGCGGACAACGCTACCGCCCATCCGGCGATGGACGCGATAAGCGAGGCGATGCCCGTTCCCAGAATGATCCCGGCGATGCCGCCGATGAACGCTATCAGCGCGGCCTCGATGAGGAACTGTATCATTATATCGAGGTTCCGCGCGCCTATCGCCTTGCGCAGGCCGATCTCTCGGGTGCGCTCGGTCACGGAGACGAGCATGATGTTCATGATACCGATGCCGCCGACGAGCAGGGATATCGCGGCTATCGCGCCGAGCAGCAGCGACATCGTTTTTGTCGTCGATGTCAGCATGTTCTTGAACTCGGACATGTCCCTTATCTGGAACGATTCCTCGTTGTCTTTGCTCAGCCGGTGCTCTTTTATGATAAGTTTCCTTATGGCTTCCTGCGCGCCTTCTATCTGGTCCGCCTCCCTTATCTCGACGGATATCGCGTCGATATATTCCTTGCCGAGCACGCGGTACATCGCCGTCGTTATCGGGATGACTATCGTGTCGTCCTGGTCGCGCCAGCCGGCGGCGCCTTTTTCCGGCAGGATGCCTATGACCCTGAAATTCTGCAGGTTGATCTTTATCGTCTTGCCGATCGGGTTCTCTTCGCCGAATATCTCCCTGACGACCGTCCTTCCGATGACCGCGACCTTCTCCCTGAGGCGCAGTTCGCCTTCGCTGAAATACCTGCCGATATCCGGGACCGACGCGCGCATCTCGGGATAATCGAGCCCCTGGCCTTCGATGGTCGTGTTCCAGTTCTTGTTGCCGTATACGACCTGCCCCTTGCCCTGCACCGACGGAGATACGCGGCTGACCTCATTGGACATCTTTTTTATCGCCTCGACGTCCTCGAAGGTGAACCTCGTGACCGCGCCGGTCCCCGTTGCGACGCCGCGTAGGCGCGTCGAGCCGGGCATCACGAGCAGCAGGTTCGAGCCGAGCGACGAGAGCTGTTTCGATATCGTCGCCTGCGCGCCCTGCCCTATCGCGAGCATGGCGATCACCGCCGCGACGCCTATCATTATCCCGAGCACCGACAGGAACGTCCGCATCTTGTGCCCCGCCATCGCGCTCACCGCCTGCCGTATGTAATCCACAAACTCAGCGCTATTCGTAGCCGTCTTATTTTTACCCACCCTAGCACTCTCTTCTCCTAAGTGACAGGGTGGGTGCGAATGAGACGGCAACGCCTTTGCTTTATCTTCTATTATTTCGCCGTCGCGCATTTTTATCACGCGGCGGGCGTATTGGGCGATCTCTTCCTCATGCGTGACAATTATAAGCGTCTTACCGCTTTCGTTGAGGCATTGCAGTATGGACATTATCTCGCTCTTGCTCTTCGAGTCGAGGTTGCCCGTGGGCTCATCTGCCATGATTATAAGCGGGTCGTTGACGAGCGCCCTCGCGACCGCGACGCGCTGCTGCTGTCCGCCGGACATCTCGTTCGGCCTGTGCTTTACGCGGTTGCCGATGCCGACATCGTTCGCCTTCTCCATCGCGCGGTCCTTCATGTGCCTGTTTCCCGCGTATATGAGGGGAAGCTCGATATTCTCAAGCGCGGTCATCCTCGGCAAAAGATGGAACTGCTGGAAGACGAAACCTATCATGCGGTTCCTCGTCACGGCCAATTCATCGTCGGATAATCCCGTGACATCCTTTCCGCCGAGCATGTACGAACCGGAATCCGGCCTGTCAAGCAATCCCATAAGATGCATGAGCGTGGACTTGCCCGATCCGGACGCGCCCATGATCGCGACAAAGTCGCCCGCCTCGATCTTCAACGAGACGCCGCGCAGCGCGCGGACCTGCGCTTCGCCCTTTGCGTATGTCTTGTTTATGTTTTTTAGCTCTATCATCTTCTTCTTGGCTGCGGCATGAACGGGTTCGTCCCGGCCGACTGGTTCTTCGGCAGGACGAATTTCTTCGACCTTATCTCCACGGTATCCTCGGCCGTGACGCCGGAAATTATTTCGATGTTCTTATCGTCGGACAGCCCGGTCGTGACGGCCCTGCGGACCGGCGAACTGCCGCTGCCCTGGCTCAGCAGGACATAACTGCCCTCGCTGTCGGACCGCACCGCGTCGAGCGGCAGCGTAAGCACGTTCTCTTTCCTCTTGTCGATGAAATCCACGTTGGCGTTCATCCCCGACCGGAAATACTCGGGGACTTCCGCGGGTATCATGTCCGCCTTATATATTGTGACGTTATTCACGGTCTCTGATTCGTAATAGATATGCCCGACCGTCGACCTTATCTTCGTATCCGGATATGCGTCGAGGCTCAGGATCGCCGCCTGCCCGAGCTTTATCTTGCCTATGTCGGTCTCGTCCACCTGCGCGCGGACGATGAGCCTGTCCGACAGAACAAATATCGCGTCGGCCGTTGTGACTGTCTGGCCCGGCTGTATCGTCGAGACGATGACCTCCCCGTCGATCGGCGCAAGCAACGGGATCGCCTTATAGGCGTCTTCCCAGTATTTGAGTGTCGCTTCGTCCTTGCCTTTCGCGGCGTCGAGCAGCGCGGCGCGCTCCGTCGAGCTCATCCATCCGAGCGTCTGCCCGGTCTTCACGTTATCCCCTTCCTTTACGAGGATCTTGTCGATGCGTCCGTTGACCGTGGGTTTTATCTCGAGACGGTTCTGGGGCAATACCGAGCCCGTGGTCGAAATATATGTCTCTACAATCCCGACAGCGGGTTTAACTTCCTTCGCTTCTTCTTTTTGCACGGCGTCCTGCTTAGGCCTCAGCATGAAATATGCGCCGGCGCCTATGACGACCAATACTATGAGGAATATTTTCCATTTTTTATTGAACATTTTCGAGGGTCTCTCCTTTCGCCTGGATCCATTCCGCTTCGGAAACCAGCGCGTTGGCCCGGGCGTTAAGATACGAGTTCTTGGCATCCACGAGGTTATTCTCTATTATTATCCAGTCATTGAACGATACGAATCCGATGGAATACTGCGCCTCTGTTATCTTGGCGCGCTCCTCATTCGCGGCGAGGAACTGCTTCTGTATATCTACATTATCGAGGGCACGCTGAAGCGACGTCCATTTATCCTGCAGGCTCTCGATGACGCCGTCGAGGCCGCTCTTCTCGTCGGCCTTCGCCTTGTTCAGCTGCGCGGTCGCCTTGTTGATATCGGCGATGCGCTTGCCGCCCTCGAATATCGGGAACGATATCGCCGCGCCTATCGACCAGTTGTCTTTTTCGGGCGGCCAGCTCGTGTCCGAACGGCCCGCGCTGCCGTTGGCCTTTATCTCAGGCATGAATTCCGCCTTCGCGGACTTCAGGTTGAATACGGCGGCGTTCTTCTGCGCGATAAGCTGTTTAAGCGAAGGGTTGCTCTCGGCGATGGCTGCAAAATCCGGCATCTCGCGGATCTTCTCCGCGACCTCAAAACTTCCTTTTGCGACTATCGGCGACGTCTCGGTGCGGCCGAGCTCTTTCGTGAGCTTGCGCTGGGCAAGCTCGATATCCCTTTTTGCCTGCGTGACGTCGTACCTGGCCTGGATGAGGTTCGCCTCTTCCGTCATGAGCGAGCCCTTGTTCTCCTGGCCTGATTCGTAACGCAGCGTCACCAGTTCGTAATTCTGCCTGCGGCGCTCGAAGATCTCTTCCTTTATGCGCAGGCCGTCCTGGGCCTTTAATAACTCTATGAATGCCGTGCGCAGGCGCAGCCGGACATCAGACGAGGTGAACCTGTAGCTCTCCTGCGCCGCCTTGATATTTTCCGCGGCGGCGTTGACCTTATTGGCGGTGTTGAAACCGTCGAAGATGAGCTGGCTGCCGCTAACACCGTAATTGTAATTATTTGTCGAGCTGCTCGATGCCCCGCCCGACGAGCCGCTCTTTGACTTCGAGACGCCCGCGTCGGCCGATACCTGCGGGAAGAGCCCGCTTGCGGTTATCGACTTGTCGGCCGTAACGCTGTTGACCGACTCTTTCGCGGAGACGAGGTCGGGATTGTTCTTCGCGGCTTCCTTGACGCAGTCCTCCCACGTGAACACCTCCTCCGCACCCGCGCCCTGCTGCGGGCCGAGAAGGATGAGCGCTGCGCATATCAGATATTTAAGGCCACCCGTTCTCACTGATTATAGCCTGCTTTTTATTTTCGACAGCACCTTCGTGGCTTCCGTCAGGAAACGGTTGAAATCATCCGCCGGGACGAGGCCTATCATATGCTGCGGCTTCGCGAAGACGACGAGCTTATCCCCGGATTTGATGTTGAACTGCTTCCTGATATCGGCCGGGACGACCACCTGCCCCCTCTCGCCGACGGTAACCACACTGTGGAAATCCCCGTGCGGCCCCTTGAATACATCGCTCATATCCACCTCCGAATTGTATGAATAGTATGATATATCATATATTTCGGACTGTCAAGGCATATTTCATCCTTTATTGTCTATTTAGACGCTCCTGGATGCAAAAGGTTTACATAAAAAGCGAAAGGCGTTGCCGTCCTATTTTAACCC
The DNA here is from genome assembly GCA_017992785.1 of Candidatus Omnitrophota bacterium. GTDB lineage: Bacteria > Omnitrophota > Gorgyraeia > Pluralincolimonadales > Pluralincolimonadaceae > UBA6215. The sequence goes on from JAGONY010000006.1 coordinate 33,945, forward strand.
ACCCAAGGCAGGAGTTATCCACAGGCCTCCACATATCACTTCTTTTTTGAAAGAAAATGCCTCGTTTTGTCATCTACTACTATATGAAGGAGGTGCAGAATGCCACCGAGACGGGAGCTGGCCGACAACGCGATCTACCATATTGTCCAGAGAGGCAACAATAAACAGGTTATTTTTAAGGATGAGAATGATTTTCGGCAATTTTTGTATTCATTGTCAAAATGTAAGGATAAATACACCTTCGAGTTGTATCATTATTGCCTGATGCCCAACCATCTGCATCTCCTGATGCGAATTCCCGATAAAACGGACGCTCCCAGGTTAATGCAGGCCCTGTTGCAATCCTACAGGTTTTACTATCGAACGAGATATGAATATGTCGGCTACCTTTTTCAGGGCCGGTACAGGAGTAAGATGATCGGGCAGGACTCCTATTTGCTGGAATGCGCCAGATATATCGAGCGAAACCCGGTCAGGTCCGGATTCGTAAACAATCCCGGGCATTACAGATGGTCGAGCTGCCATTCATACCTTGGTGGACGGTCAAACTGCATTCTTACAGAGAATCCCCTTTTTAGGGGCCTGGGGCACGACGACAAAAGCAGGCGGGATGCCTTTTTGGAATATTTAATGACAAGCCGGCCTTACGATGAACTGATCGACATAACGCTTTAGCTCTGCAGGCACTATTTCCCGAGGAACGCAAGAAGAGCCTTAATGATATCCTCCGGCGATGGCGGGCATCCGGGGATATGGAAATCAACGGGCAGGACTTCTTTAACGCCGCCGGCGGTATAATATGAGTCCTTGAAGGCGCCGCCGTCCTTCGCGCAATCACCCAACGTTATGACGAATTTCGGCTCGGGCATGGCTTCGTAAGTCTTGCGCAATGCAACGGCCATGTTCTTCGACACGGGCCCTGTCACCAAAAGCGCATCCGCGTGACGCGGCGATGCAACGAAGTCGATTCCGAAGCGCTGGATGTCATAGATGGGATTAGTCGCTGAAATTACCTCGGATTCGCATGCACCGCAGGATCCGGTATCGACTTCGCGGATATGGAACGAGCGGCCGAACCTCTCTTTAATCCTCTCCCTCAATTCGGCGCCCATAGCCTCAACCCCAAGATGCAATTCCCTCCCAGGATTGATCGGCTTGTCCAATATCCCTTTTTTTAGTTTAATTTTTATTATATTCTTCATTTCTAACCCTTGCCTGTGGATAACCACCCCGTAGGGTGGGTGATAATAAGACGGCAACGCCTTTTTTAAAGGTCATTGCCGGGATACGAGAGGTCGAAGCTTTTGTTGCATAACGGGAAGTCCGGGATTATGTTCCCGAGCACCGCGAAGCAGAGCCCCTGCCAGTTCCTGAACGACGGGTCCACTATTTTGCAGCGTTCGATGCGGCCGTCATGACGCGTCCTTATCCAGAACAACAGCGGCCCCCTCCATGCCTCGACGCATCCGATCGAGGACCCCTCTTTCGGCTCCCATTTTATTTCCGTCTCAGGCGGTTCCGAAAGGCCGCCGAGCATCGCCGCTAATTTTTTTATAAGCCAGACGGAAGCGTCGAACTCGTTGAGGCGCACATCCAGCCTCGCGAGGACATCGCCGTCCTCTTCCGTGACCGGCTTGAAACCGCACGCGTCGTATATATCGCCGTCGAAGACGGAGCGCAGGTCGGAACGTATTCCCGACGCGCGCGCCGCGAGCCCAGTTATCCCGAGGTCCGCCGCGGTCTTCTTCTTTAATATCCCCGTATTATCCACCCTGTCCATGAACGATATGCTCGAGTGGAGCAGCTCTCTCAGCTCGCTGAAATCCTTTTGCGCCGTATCCAGGGACTTCAGCAGCAACACCTTTCCCTCCGCGGAAATATCCGACGCGACGCCGCCTATCCTGTTTACGCCTTTCAGGTACCTGCTGCCGGTAAGCTTCCCGTTAAGCGCCAGAAGGCCCTCTTTTATCACTGAAGCCAAAGCGTTCGGAAAGCTGAATCCCACATCCGTCGCGATCCCGCCGATATCATTCGCGTGGTTATATATCCTCTCGAGTTCGAGGAACAGCGCCCTTATTATCTTCGCTCTCCCCGGGACTTTTATGCCGTATATCCTCTCAATACTTCCGCAGAACGCGCAGCTGTAAGCGAAGGCGGAATCGCCCGCGACCTTTTCGGCCAAGGAAACGGCATCGCGCGCGTCCATTCCCTCGAGCATCTTTTCCACGCCGCGGTGCGTGAATCCTAAACGCGTCTCCAGGTTTATTATCGGCTCGCCCGCCGCGCTGAACCTGAAATGCCCGGGGCCGATGATACCCGCGTGGACCGGGCCGACCGGGACCTCAAATATCCCCTCCCCCTCGACCTTCTTAAAACGGTACTCGCTTCGCTCGCCGCGCTCGCCGCCCGTTTTCTGACCCTGCGCCGGAGGCGCAAAATCCTTGCGCAGTGGATAATACCCCGCAGGCCATACCTCGTCATGCAGGACAAGCCGCCTCGAATCCGGGCTCCCTTCAAAAGATATCCCGAACATCTCCGCCATCTCGCGCTCGAACATACTTGCCGAATACATCTCTCCTGCGAGCGACGGCATCTTCGGATCGTCTCCGGGAATGCCTGTCCTCACGATCTCCCACCGGCCGGCCTTCCTGTCGAGGAACACGCAACAGACGCGGAATACCCCGCTTTCTTTCCTGAGGTCCTCGGCAAAATACGCCATCACGGGCGAATCAAGCCGTTTATGCAGGCTGAGGCATTCCTGCGTGAACCGCCCGGCCTCCACGTCCGTATATATTTCGTTCTTGCGTTCCATCACGCGCCCCTTATAATCTCGGATGCGGCCAGCAGCAGGTCCCTGAATAATCCGGGCGCCGCGATACCCATGACGCATATCAATAAAAGCAAAATCCCGAAGGCCAGCTTACCGCTCAACGGCTCCCCTTCGACGGGCATCCCCTCCGGCTTTCCGCCGAATACCGGCCTGCTGATATTGAACACTATCGCCCCAAAAGCGACTGCCATGAACAGCAGCAGCAGCGCCGCCTGCGGCCAAAGGCCCATTTTGAATCCCGCGAGCAATATCATTATCTCGCTGAAGAACGCCGAGAACGGCGGCGAACCCGTCAGCGCGAATACGCCGATAATAAGCATCGCTCCGGCAAACGGCATCGCGCTGATTATCCCCCGTATCTCGCGGATGTTGTGCGACTTGTATTTTTTTACCGCGCGCCCCGCGGCGAAGAACATCAGCGACTTCGCGGCGGCATGGTTGAATACATGGAAGAGCGCGCCGTAGATAGCGACGGTCCCGCCGAACCCGAGCCCTGTAGCAATTATCCCGATATTCTCGACGCTGCTGTAGGCGAGCAGGCGTTTTATGTCCCTCTGGACGAGCACAAAACCCGCCCCCACTCCAAGCGACACGAGGCCGAAGAGCATGAACAGGTTCCCGGTATACCCCGTGCCGATGCAGACATTGGTTATCGTCGCGAACCTTATTATCGCGTAAATAGCCGTCGGCAGCAGCACGCCCGATAGCATCGCGCTTATCGGCGCGAGCGCCTGGCTGTGCGCGTCCGGAAGCCAGGTATGCATCGGGACGAACCCCGCTTTTGTACCGTACCCCACGAGTATGAAAAGGAACGCGACCTTAAGTATCGACGGGTTTAAGCTGCCCGCGACAGTTTCCATGTCGGTCCAGTTCAGCGAAGATATGCCGCCGTCGCGCGAAGCCGTGTAATAGAACAATATCGTGCCTAGCAGCGCAAGCGTGATGCCGACGGAGCAGATTATTATGTATTTCCAGGCCGCCTCGATCGACTCCTTCTTGTTATAGAACCCGACGAGGAACGCCGAGACAAGAGTCGTCACCTCTATCGCCACCCATACCATGCCGAGGTTGCTGACCACCGGCACACAGAGCATCGACAGCGCGAACAGGTTGAAGAGCGAGTAATACGCCTTCGCCTTCCTCTCGCTCATGACCCCGTCTTTCACGTCCGCGGAGATATACCCTATCGAATACAGAGCCGAGATAAAGTTTATCACGGATATGGTCAGGATGAAGAACGCGCTCAAGAGATCGGCGTAGAAGAACCCGAAGAACGACGCGGGCCCGCCGGACCTCATCAGGCCGAGCGCGAGCAGGACGGCAAGCGCCGCGTTGGCGAAATGCCCCGCCGCGTTCAGCACGCCGAATTTTCTGCTCCTGCCTGCTCTTACTCCCGGCAGGACCGCTATCCCGGCGAGCGCGAGAGGTATGAGCAGTATCGGGAATATCTCCATATCAGCCCTTCAATTCCGTAAGTTTGTCCACGTCAATATGAGTGAACAGCTTGTTTATCTTAAAGACGAACACGCCGAGTATTATCACCACGAGCAAAATATCGAAGAAGATCGCGATCTCGACTATGAACGGCATCCCGCCCGACACGCTTGCGGCCGCAAGGAACATCCCGTTCTCCATCACGAGCAGCCCGATTATCTGCGCGAGCGCCTTCATCCTCGCCATCATGAGGAATATGCCTATCATCGTCACCGAGAGCGAAACGAAGAACGCGCTGTTCTCGAATTCGCCGGGGAACGACAGTATCTTTCCGGTAAAAAGGTATGCCATGTATGAGAGCAGCACCGCCGCGAATATGGAGACGGTCGGGTTCGCCGAGAGCCCGAGGTCCTCGTTGACCTTTATCCTGCGGGCGACCCTGCGCAGGAAGTTAGGCACGAGCACGACCTTTATCGCGAACAGCATCGTCGTAATAAAATAGAGCTGCGTGGAATTCTCCCTGAACGCGAGGATGAACGTCAGCAGGAACAGGAAGAACGATTGCGCCCTGAAGCCGAATATCAGCGCGGACATCCTCTTCGCCGCGACCATCGCGAATGCCATCATCAGTATCCCGAAAAGTATAAGCCCTACCGCCATATTAAAACCCCATCGCGGAGATGACCACCGCTATAACCGAAAACACGAATGAGAAACCCATTAGGTCCACTACCCTGAAAAGGCGCATCTTTGCCATCGACACCTCAAGCAACGCGACCGCTATCGCTATCGCGGCCATCTTTGCGGCGTAATTGCCGTGCGGTAACGCGACCGCCGCTATCACCGAAAAGAACAGCACCTGCTTTATATGCGACGCAAGCTCTATTAACGCGAGCGAACGCCCAGAATATTCGAGCACCATCGCCTCGTGCACCATCGTCAGCTCGAGGTGCGTCTCCCTGTTATCTATCGGGATGCGGGAGGTTTCCGCGAGAGTGACGATAAAGAGCGCGCCGGCTGCAACGAGCGACGATAATTTCAGCGTTTCCACCGACGCGACCGCCCGCGGCATCGTCGACCCGGCAGCGAGGGAGACGGCGAATACGGCAAGCAGGGCGACCGGCTCAACCAGACTTGATATGAACATCTCCCTCGACGAACCCATGCCTCCGAATGAGCTTCCCGCGTCGAGCCCGGCAAGCGCGATAAAGAACCTCCCGAGCGCGAGAAGGAACACGAGCGCTATCAGGTCTCCGGCGCCGTCAAATGATATGCCCGGTCCGAAGGCGGGTATTATGAAAAGCGCCGCGAGAACGGTGCCCAGGACGATATACGGCGCGCACGTGAACACCCAGGACGTGTCGCGCGATACCGCCTCTTCCTTGCGGAGCAATTTCGCGAGGTCATAATACGGCTGGAAGATGCCGGGGCCCTTCCTGAGCCTGATAAGGTTCTTTAACTTCCTTATCATACCGGTCACCAGGGGTGATACGGCTATCAGCACCAGCGCCTGCAATATGACCAACGGATCTCTCATCAGAACCTTCCCATAAATATCACGAGCAACACTATCGTCACGAATATATACGCCACATAAACATGGATACTGCCCGGCTGTATCTTTTTGAGCTTCCTCGCGCCGACGAACAATAAACTTACCGCAGGCGCGTAGATATATTTCCTGAATACAGGCGTCGTGAAGACCTCATACTTGAACGACCGGACATGGTAGAACGAATCCCTTATCTTTTCTGTCTTGCTGTATGGCATGAGGAAGAAGCTGAAGGCAATTCGAAGCGGCTTCGAGAACGCGGTCGCGCTGTATTCATTGCGCGGGCTCAGCTTATAATACCCGCAATCCCAGGTGTTGCATTCGGCGGCTCTCCTGTTCCTCGCGGCATAGCAGCAGGACGCGGCAAAGACCAATACCGCGGCGGCGATCCAATTCGTCTTTATGAGGAATGAGAACGGCGCATCAACGGCCGGCGCTCCTATCGCGAAACCCGCGATACCCGTAATATATTTCACCGCGAACGGCGCGCCAAGGCCCAACGCCAGGGCCGTCGCCGCCAGGAATGCCATCGGCGCTTTCATCGATAACGGCGCTTCCTGCGCCGACTGGGCCGCCTTGCTTCTCGGTAGCGCGAGGAACGTTATGCCGAACGCTTTTACAAAGCACGCGGCGGCCAGCCCCCCGGTGAGCGCCAGCAGCGCGGCGCACACGCAAAGGAATATCTTGTAACTTCCGCCCGAATTGGCCGCGCCGTAGAAGAACGCCTGCAGGGTCAGCCATTCGCTTACGAATCCGTTGAACGGCGGCAGGCCCGATATCGCCACGGACCCGGCAAGGAACGCAGCAGCCGTGACAGGCATCCTCTTTATGAGCCCGCCGAGATGCTCGATATTGCGCGTCCCGGTCGCCTTATATACCGCGCCCGCTCCGAGGAAAAGCAATCCCTTGAATACCGCGTGGTTGAGCAGGTGGAACAGGCCCGCGCAAAGCGCCATTACCGCGAGCGCCGGCATACCCATCTTCATGAATACCATCGACGCGCCGAGGCCGAGCATTATTATTCCCATGTTCTCTACGCTGGAATAGGCAAGGAGTTTCTTAAGGTCCTGCTCCATCAGGGCATACATTATCCCGGCAAGGCACGACACGAGCGCGAGAAGCAGCACGAGGTTTCCCCACCATTGCGGCCCGATGCCGAGGGTCATGAAAACGAACCTCAGCATGCCGTATACGGCGGTCTTTATCATCACGCCTGACATTATGCTCGAGATATGGCTGGGCGCCTGCGGGTGCGCATACGGCAGCCAGACATGCAGAGGGACGATACCGGCTTTCGTCCCGAAACCTATGAGGAACAATATGAATATGAGGTCTTTTATGTTCGCGGGTATCGATGCGGACGCGGCCTTCATCGCGGCAATATCGAACGACTCGGCGTAATTGGACATTATTAGGAGAGCCGCCGTAATGACCGCCGTGCCGATATGGGTCATCACGATATATATGGTACCGGCCATTACGGATCTTTCGTGCCGGTGGTCGATGACGACGAGGAAGTACGATGCCAGCGACATAAGCTCCCACGCCACGAGGAAGACCAGCGCGTTCCCCGACGTGACGACGAGCGCCATCGACAGCACAAATGCCGCCAGGAGCGCCCATAGCAGTGCTTTCTTTCCCCTTCCGTACTCTCCCCTCATATACCCGACCGAATATACAGCGGCCGGCGCCGAGACGAGCAGTACCACAAAAAGGAAAAATAATGACAAAGGATCCGTCAATAAAGTGTAATCAACGCCTAAAAGTTGCATCTTTCCTTGCTTTTTTTGATTAATTAACAGATGGGACTATATTATAGGACGTGCCGGCCTGTTTGTCAAGCCGGCACGTTATAGGGTGGGTGAAAATAAGACGGCTATGCCTTACGCTTTCAATTGCATTTTATCGGCGATCCGTCTTCCTGCATCTTGATAGGCGGCCTCATTCCGCCCTTCATCTTCGGGCACGGCATCTTGCCGTCTTTCATCATACCGCCCATCATAGGACAGCGTCCCCTCTGCATATCACCCATCATCGGGCACGATATCGGGCTGGCTCCGGTAACGAGTATGGATATACCTGCTACCGCGATGACCAATGACACCGTTATAAGCACCGCGCCGACAAACTTTCCGAACGATTTTAACTTTTCCGGGGCCTTCTCCGCCGTCAATAAGACGAAATAACTTATCGCCAGCAAAAGGCTCATCCACATGAGCGTTATTATCCCTACCAATGCCATCACCTTGCCCTCCCTGTTATCC
>JAGONY010000039.1 GCA_017992785.1 Candidatus Omnitrophota bacterium
ATGGCGGTCCCGCTCATCGTGTTGTACGAGATATCCATCTGGATATGCAGGTTCACATATAAAAAGGAGCACGCAAAATGACGCTTGTAGAGAGGATAGACGCCGACCTGAAGGAAGGCATGAAAGCGAAGGCCGAACTGAAGGTCTCGACGCTGAGGATGCTGCGCGCGGCGATGAAGAACCTCGAGATAGAGAAGAAGGCCGAGAAGCTCGAGGAGAGCGACGTGATATCGATTATCGCGAGGCAGATCAAGCAGCACAAGGATTCGATAGAGGGTTTTACAAAGGGCAACAGGCCCGAGCTCGCGGATAAGGAGAAAGCGGAGCTCGCGATACTTGAGTCGTATATGCCGAAGATGCTCTCGGCGGAGGAGCTTATCGTCATCGTGAAGGCAGCGATACAGAAGACCGAGGCGAAAGGCCGCGCGGACATGGGCAAGGTCATGAAAGCCGCGAAAGAAGATGCCAAGGGAGCCGCTGACGGCAGGATGCTCAGCGCGATGGTCTCCGAAGAGCTCGCTAAATTAGGTTAGGAGGGCCGCCTTATGGAAACTAAGGTAGTAAAGATAGAGAAGCCGGAAGAGTACAATATAATAATCGGCCAATCGCATTTCATAAAGACCGTGGAGGACATCCACGAGGCGATGGCCGGCGCCGTGCCCGGCGTCAAATTCGGCATGGCGTTCTGCGAATCCTCCGGAGCGTGCCTTGTCCGCTCGACCGGCACCGATGAAGGCCTCAAGGAGCTCGCCGAAAAGAACGCGCTCGCGGTCGGCGCGGGCCACAGCTTCATCATAATAATGAAGGACTCCTACCCTATAAACGTACTGAACGCGATAAAGAACGTGCAGGAGGTCTGCCGGATATTCTGCGCGACCGCCAACGCGGTCGAGGTCGTGGTCGCCGAAACGGAGCAGGGCAGGGGTATACTCGGCGTCATAGACGGCTCGAGGCCGAAGGGGATCGAGGACGAAGCCGGCGTGAAATGGCGGAAGGAATTGCTGAGAAAAATAGGTTATAAAATTTCTTGACAACGCCTTTTTGGGTGCTATAATTACTATGGTTCTTTTGAAATGATCGTTTTAGGAGGTAGATGGTGAGCAAATATCTCTCTGTGATCGGCGGGTTGGCCGCCATCATCCTCGGAGTCGCAGGCCTCGTCAGTTGGTGGGAAGAGTACATCGTGGGCTTCCTGAAATCCGGACTTGTCCTGGTGCTTTTGCTCGGCGGTTTGCTCGCGTTACTCGCGGGGATCGGCGAGATAAGGGACTCCTTGGAGGAAAAGAAAGAGAAGAAATAATAAATCTCCCCGGACCTCCTTCATTGCCTTCGACTAGTATGTCGACGGTCGGACGGTTTCAAGCTGTCCGGTTTGGTGAAGTTTTGTCGGCTCACCTCAGAGGTAATGAAGGAGGCCTTTTTATTTATGGAAAAACTTCAATATTCATCCGGAGGCGTGGTTTACCGCAAGACAGGCGCAGGGACGGAGATCGTGATCCTTACCCGGGGCCAGGGGAAGGTGTTTTGCCTGCCTAAAGGTAAGATCGAGCAGGCCGAGACCCCCGAACAGGCGGCATTGCGCGAGATAAAGGAAGAGACGGGCTTGACCGGGATCATAGAGAAAGAGATAGGCAAGATAAAGTATTCGTTCGAGCTCGAGAAGGAAAAGGCCGTAGTCAACAAGACCGTAACTTTTTATTTGGTAAAATATATTTCCGGCGACACGAAGGACCACGATACAGACGCTGAAGATGTCCGCTGGCTTCCCGTAAAAGAAGCGCTTAAGATAATGACCTATCCTTCCGAGCGGTCGATAGTAGAGAAGGCAAAGGATGAAGATAGATTATAAAAAAGAGTTGAACCCCGCCCAGTTGAAGGCCGTAGAATCCACCGAAGGGGCCTACCTTGTCATCGCGGGAGCCGGGAGCGGAAAGACACGCACGCTCGTATACCGCGTGGCCTACCTTGTGGAGAAGGGCGTCAGGCCCGACCACATACTGCTGCTTACGTTCACGCGCAAGGCCTCCGAGGAGATGCTGCGCCGGGCCGCGAAACTGCTCGATGACCGTTGCGAGCGCGTCGCGGGAGGCACGTTCCATTCTTTCGCGAACATGGTCCTGCGGAAATACGCGAAACTCATCGATTTCCCGAATAACTTCACGATAACCGACGAGTCCGACGCGGAAGACGCGGTCAATATCGTCCGCGAGAAGCTCGGCCTCGGCCACCTCGAAAAGAGGTTCCCTCGCAAAGGCGCCCTGCTTGACGTCATATCGAAATCGGTCAACAAGTCGGAGGATATCGGTTCGGTCCTCGCGCTCGAATACCCGCAGTTTGCCGAGTGGGAAGGCGAGATCAAGAGGATAAAGGACGGGTATATAAAATACAAGCGCGAGAAGTCGCTGATGGACTACGACGACCTGCTCGTCTTCCTGAAGAAACTCCTGCATGACCATAAGGACGTCCGCGAAAAATTATCAGGGCAGTATAAATATATCATGGTGGACGAATACCAGGACACGAACAAGCTGCAGGCCGAGATCGTCCGCCTGCTCGCGTCCGGGCACGGCAACGTGATGGTCGTCGGCGACGATTCGCAGAGCATATATTCGTTCCGCGGCGCGAACTTCAAGAACATAATTGATTTCCCGAAGGTCTTCAAGGGCGCGAAGGTGATAATGCTCGAGGAGAACTACCGCTCGACCCAGCCGATACTCGACCTGACTAACGAGGTCATCAGGAACGCCGAGGAGAAGTTCGAGAAGACGCTCTTTACGAAGAAGGGGGCGGGAAAGGCGCCGGTCTTCGTAGAGGCGCGCGACGAGAACGTGCAGTCGAAATATATCGTGCAGAAGATACTCGAGCTCGTCGAAGACGGGGTCGGGCTCAAGGACATAGCGGTGCTCTTTCGCGCCGGCTGGCACTCGAACGACCTCGAGATCGAGCTGGCCAATCATGATGTCCCGTTCCTGAAATACGGCGGTCAGAGGTTTGTCGAAGCGGCGCATATAAAGGACGTGCTCTCATACCTGCGCATCGCGCATAACCCGCACGACCAGGTCAGCTGGCGCAGGGCCCTCATGCTGATGCGCGGAATAGGAGAGAAGACCGCCGGAAGGATAACGGCCCAGATAATAGAAAAGAAACAGGGATTCGACCTCGACGAAGAGACGTTCAGGAAGCATCCGGACCTCGCGGACCTCATGGATATATTAAAGGGGGTCAAGCCGCTGGAACACCAGCCGGGCGCGCTGATAAAAGGATTCCTCGAATATTACGGGCCGCTGTTGAAGGCAAAGTACGACGATTACCACAAGAGGGCTCCCGACCTGAACTCGCTCGAACGCATAGCCGGAAGGTATAAGTCGCTCGAATCTTTCCTGACCGATATGGCCCTCGAGCCGCCCGAGAAGAGCATTCTCGAGGCCGGGCTCAAGGGCAGGCACGACCACTCGATGACGCTCTCGACGATACATTCGGCGAAGGGCCTCGAATGGCATACCGTCTTCCTTATATATGTAGCCGAAGGGCACATGCCCTCATACCAGGCGATGGACGACAAGGACGCCATCGAGGAGGAGAGGCGGCTCTTTTATGTCGCGGCGACCCGCGCGAAGGAGAACCTGATACTATTGAAGCCGGCGATAGACCGCTCTGCGCGCTGGATGAAGAATTACTCCGGCGGTTACTCGGGCAGTATATTCACGGAGGTCTCGCGCTTCCTGCAGGAGGGCAGCATACTCGAGCGTTTCATGGACGTGGAGAAGGCCGGCGGCGATTTCGATGATGTTGAATTTGAGGATGTGATATAATGTTGATACCGCTTACAGATGCAGTTATCATGGAACCTTAAAGGAGATAACTAATGTATAAAGTAGTATTACTGCGCCACGGAGAGAGCGCCTGGAACAAGGAGAACCGCTTCACCGGATGGACCGATGTAGACCTTTCCGAAAAAGGCCTTGCGGAAGCCAAAAAGGCCGGCGAGGTGCTGAAGAAGGAAGGATTTATATTTGACGTTGCTTTCACCTCCGTGCTGAAGAGGGCTATCCGCACGCTCTGGATAACGCTCGACGGCATGGACCTGATGTGGATACCGGTTTACAACTCGTGGCGCCTGAACGAGAGGCACTACGGAGCGCTGCAGGGCCTGAACAAGGCCGAGACCGCCGCGAAGTACGGCGACGAACAGGTGTTGATATGGCGCCGCAGCTATGACACCCCGCCGCAGGCGCTCGATAAAGACGACCCGCGCAGCCCGGCGAAAGACCCGCGATACAAAGACCTCAAGCCCGGCGAGATCCCGATGACCGAATGCCTCAAAGATACCGTCGCGCGTTTCCTGCCGTACTGGCACGAGACGATAGCGCCGGTGGTCAAGAGCGGAAAGCGCGTCATCATAGCCGCGCACGGAAACAGTTTGAGGGCGCTGGTAAAATACCTCGATAACATCTCCGACCGGGATATTGTCGGCCTGAACATACCGACCGGCATGCCGCTCGTCTACGAGCTCGACGACAACCTCAAGCCCATAAAGCATTATTACCTCGGCGACCCGGAAGAGGTAAAGAAGGCGATGGAAGCAGTCGCCAACCAGGGTAAAGCCAAAAAATAGAAGGGCCGTTATGCCCTATGAATATTTAGAGCACGAAGCCGATATCGGCCTGCGCGCCTGGGACAGGACGCTCGAAAAGGCGTTTGCCGCGGGCGGGAAAGCGCTTTTCGATATCATGGTCGACATAAAGAAGGTCAAGAAAGCCTCCTCGGTCGATATCTCCTGCGAAGCCCGCGACATTCCCGCGCTATTCGTCGAATGGCTCAATAAGTTACTTACCGAAGCCGATATCAAGAAGATGGTCTTTAAGGATTTCAAAATAAGATCTATAGAGCCCTTCGGTTATGACCTGTACCGCCTTAAGGGTGTTGCATCCGGCGAAAAGCTCGACCCGAAAAGGCATATGATAAAGACCGAGGCCAAGGCAGCCACGTATTTCGGACTGAAATACGAGTTCAAGGACGGCAACCATTACCTGCAATGTGTGGTGGACGTATGAACGTCGAACTTAAGCAAGTAAGCGAACTCATCTGGGAGATACCAAAATCCGGCGAGATGCTGGTGCCCGGGCGGATCTACGCCGATAAGGATCTCATAAAGCACCTCGTCGACGACGTGAAACGCGGCAAGGAATGGAACGCGCTCGTGCAGATACGCAACGTAGCGTGCCTGCCCGGCATCCAGAAGGCGTCTCTCGCGATGGCGGATATCCATCCGGGATACGGATTTGCCATCGGCGCGATCGGAGCGTTTGACGTGGAGACGGGCGTTATTTCGGTCGCCGGCGTAGGTTTCGACTGCAACTGCGGTGTCAGGACGCTCAGGACGCAGCTGACGCGCGATGACATAAAAGGGAAAGAAGAAGGCCTCGCGAACGAATTATTCCGCACTGTCCCCGCAGGCATCGGCTCCGAAGGCAAGATAAAATTGTCGGTGAAGGAGATAGACAGCGTCCTCGTGAAGGGGGCTAAATACGCAGTCGAATGCGGATTTGGCACGCAGGAAGACCTTACTTTCATCGAGGAGGAGGGCTGCGTCAAAGGCGCCGACCCAAAGACGGTTAGCCGCGAGGCGAAAGAGCGCGGGCTCAATCAGGTCGGCACGCTCGGCTCCGGCAACCATTATCTTGAAGTCCAATGCGTCGAGGAGATATTCGACGGGGAAGCCGCGCAGGCATTCGGGCTCTTCAAGGGCCAATTGCTCGTATCGATACATTGCGGCAGCCGCGCGCTCGGCCACCAGATCGGCACGGATTACCTGAAGACGCTCGAATCCGCCTCAAGGAAATACAATATACCGATACGGGAGCGCGAGCTCGTATGCGCGCCGTTCAAGAGCGAAGAGGGCCAGCGGTATTTCAGGGCGGTAAACTGCGGCATCAACGCCGCGTTCGCGAATCGCCAGGTGCTGGCGCACCTGACGAGAAAGGCGTTCCGTTCGGCGTTAGGCGTGGACGAAAAGACGATCCGCACTCTTTACGATATCGGGCACAATACCGCGAAACTCGAGAAGCACAGAGTAAACGGCAAGGAAAAGTCTCTCATAGTCCACAGGAAAGGCGCGACCCGCGCGTTCGGCCCGGGGCGCCCGGAAGTCCCGTCCGCTTACAGGAAAGCCGGGCAGCCGGTCCTGGTAGGCGGGACGATGGGCACATGCTCCTATATACTGCACGGGACCGAAAATGGCATGGAAGAAGTATTTGGGACGTCGGTCCACGGCGCGGGCCGGGTATCTTCACGCGAGGCGGCGAAGAAGAGATGGCGCGGAAAAGATTTAGTTGACCAATTGAAAGAGCGTGGTATAATCGTCAAAGGGCACAGCTTATCAGGCGTCGCGGAGGAGGCCCCGGGCGCTTATAAAGATGTGACGCAGGTGGTCGATGTGGTCCACAATGCCGGCATAGCGAAGAAAGTCGCGATGTCGGTTCCCTTGATCTCGGTCAAGGGGTAAAAAAAGGAGTCGGAGATGGCGTGCGGATGCTGCGGAAAGAAGAAGAAGGCCAAGAAGAAATCAAAGAAGAAGTAACCTTCCCAGGAAGGTTCTAGAAAAGCAAAAACCCCATATACCAGTTGTATACCCACAAAATACGGGGTTTTTGTCGACGGGGAACACTACATATAGTATTTTTTGCTTGACAAGCTACCAGGGCTTGACTATACTTTGGGTTGGGAAAGGGGGATTTGTACATGGGGGATATGAGACTGCACCAGGATGGTTTGTCGGCAAATTCAAAGAAGGTCCTCGAGAAACGTTACCTGCGTAAGGATTCTGAAGGAAGGCCTATTGAGACTCCCGAAGAGCTCTTCAGGAGGGTGGCACGCAATATAGCTTCAGCGGATTTATACTACGATCCCGATTATAACGCTTCAAAGCTTGAAGACGAATTTTACGCAACAATATCAAACCTGGATTTCCTTCCAAATTCGCCGACGTTGATGAACGCCGGACGCGAACTCCAACAGCTTTCGGCGTGTTTCGTGCTGCCTATCGAGGACTCGATGGAGTCGATATTCGAGACGATAAAGAACACCGCGCTGATCCACCGCTCGGGCGGCGGGACCGGTTTCTCGTTCTCGCGCCTGCGCCCGGCGAACAGCATGGTAAAGACGACCGGCGGCATCGCGAGCGGCCCGGTATCCTTCATGAAGGTCTTCGACGCGGCGACGCACGCGGTCAAGCAGGGCGGCACGCGCCGCGGCGCGAATATGGGCATCCTGCGCATCGACCATCCGGATATACTCGATTTCATAAAATGCAAGGAGACGGACAGGGACATAACGAACTTCAATATCTCGGTCGCGATAACCGAGGAGTTCATGAAGAGGGTCGAGCGCGATGAGGAGTACGACCTCATATCGCCGCATAACAAGAAGGTGGTCGGCAGGCTCAAGGCCCGCGAGGTCTTCAACATGATAGTCCAGAGGGCCTGGAAGAACGGCGAGCCCGGCATAATATTCATAGACAGGATAAACAAGTCGAACCCGACGCCGCAGGTCGGCCAGATAGAATCCACGAACCCGTGCGGCGAGCAGCCCCTGCTGCCGCATGAGAGCTGCAACCTCGGCTCGATAAACCTCATAAAGATGGTCAGGACGGATACGTCATCCCCGCAGATCGACTGGGAGAAGCTGCGCGGGACGACGCGCCTGGCGGTCCATTTCCTCGACAACGTAATAGACATGAACAAGTTCCCTCTGCAGCAGATCGAGCAGATGACGAAGGCGAACCGCAAGATAGGCCTCGGCGTCATGGGCTTCGCCGAGATGCTGATAAAACTCGGCGTCCCTTACAATTCGGACGAGGCGATAGAGCTTGCCGAGAAGGTCATGTCTTTCATCCAGGAGGAATCAAGGAGGGAGTCGCACGCGCTCGCGTTGAGGCGCGGGACGTTCCCGAATTTCCAGAACTCGATATACTCCGACGGGCCGAGCATCAGGAATGCGACGCTGACGACGATCGCCCCGACCGGGACGCTCTCGATACTTGCAGACACCTCGAGCGGGATCGAGCCGATCTTCGCGATATCATATTACCGCGAGGTCATGGACAAGACGAAGCTGGTCGAGACGAACAAGCTCTTCGAGGAGACCGCGAGGGCGCGCGGGTTCTATTCCGAAGAACTGATGAAGAAGATAGCCGAAAAGGGAAGTTTGCACGACATAGAAGAGGTCCCCGAGGACGTAAAGAGGATATTCGTCACCGCGCATGATATCACGCCGATATGGCATATAAGGATGCAGGCCGCTTTCCAGAAATATACGGATAACGCCGTATCGAAGACGGTCAACTTCGCGAATAACGCTACCCCGGAGGACGTGCATGAGGTCTACCTGCTCGCGTACAAGATGGGATGTAAGGGAGTCACGATATACCGCGACGGAAGCCGCCAGGAGCAGGTCCTCTATATAGCCCACTCGAAGGAGAAGACGAACACCGAAACGGCCGATGCCGCGGAAGCGTCGGTTTCCCAGAAGGCGGAAGATAAGGCGCGGACATCGCCGAGGCCGAGGCCCGAGGTCGTGAGGGGCACGACGACGAAGATCCTCACCGGATGCGGCAACCTTTATATCACGATCAATGAGGACGAGAACGGCTTGCCGTTCGAGGTCTTTACGCAGATGGGCAAGGCCGGCGGCTGCGCGTCAAGCCAGCTCGAGGCAATAGGCAGGCTCGTATCGCTCGCGTTGCGCTGCGGCCTGGACACGCATTCTATAATAGAGCAGCTCAACGGAATAAGGTGCCCGAACCCGTCATGGGAGAAGGGCGGAAGGATATTTTCCTGCGCCGACGCGCTTGCAAAGGTGATCGAGAGGCGGCTGCTGAACGTCAAAAAAGCGGCCGAATCCGCGCCTGTTGCCGCGGCGGAAGAAGTGAAGGCCGAAGAGGCGCCCACGGCTCCTAAGG
>JAGONY010000040.1 GCA_017992785.1 Candidatus Omnitrophota bacterium
GGTCTGCCGCGCGGGAATACCCCGACCTCGAGCTTCTGTAGCAGGGCAATGACGAATCGATGGCGGTCTTCGCTTTGAAGAAGAAGCTCACGTTCCATGAGCTGCAGCACAGGTACCTGAAACCGGTGCAGGATATCTATAAATACGCCGCAGGCGCCTACTTCCCGAAGGAACTCGAGGTCATGTCCGGAAAGATAAAGGGCATCAACAATAACGACATAAACGTCATAACGGACATCTACGGCCTCAAAGACAGCGGTTTCGCCTCAGTGCCGAAAGTAAGCGACAATGATATTATCGTCAATATCATATGGTACCACCTGCAAAGGGCGTACGACCTCGGCCTCCCTGATAAGGACATAGGCGTGTTCTTCAGAATATTGAGGTCTGTAAAGGACAATGACCTCGGCGGCCTCATGGCGGTAAAGACCGTCGATGACCTGCAGAAATGGCAGGAAAAGATGGATTCCGTCTCTTTCAGGCTGATGAGCATATATAACAACCCGCGCGCATTCAAAGGGCGCCGGGCCGCGGACGATTTCATGCACAAATTCCTCTCGAACAGCCGCGCCATAAGGAGCGACGCTGTTATAACTTCAAGGATGGCCGAGATAAGGTCGCACGACGAAAAGGTCGCGGACTCGCTCGAATTCCTCTGGCCGCTGTTAATGGCCTTTGAGGACATCCCCCCTTCCGTCATGTCGGATATCGTATCGCATATGGGTTACGTGTCGTCGTCATACCGCGAGATAATCGGCCTGCAGCCCGAGAAGGATTCCGCGGTCGAGTTCAATGAGGCGGTCAACGTATACCTGACGGGCAGGTACGGTAAATTCCTGATGAGGCAGAAGACAAACTACCAGAGGGCGCAGTCCTCATGGTGGACGAACTATATCATAAAGATGGCGTATAAGCGCCTGTTCAACGAGAACCTCGACGAGACCGAGAGGATGAGCCGCAAACTGCTCAAGAACATGCAGGTATGGTTCGACAGGGAAAAACTGAGGAACCCGCGGAATCTTGTCCTCAAGGATGTCGTGGCAAACCTGGCCGCCAACGGCTCCGTCAGGAGGATCGGGTTGTTCAGGCCCATATATTCGGGGAACGACGAGTATAACACGCGGATAGCCACGATAAGGAGATACATCGCGCGGCTCGATGCGGAGATCGCCGTATTGAAGTCGGGAAGGCGCTACTCCGGGGACCTCGAAAAAATATCCGCGAAAGCGAAACAGGACCTCAAGGAGCTTTGGCTCGCGCCGGAAGTGCTGATATCAAGGGCCGAAGAAGCAGAGACCCTGCTGATGCTCTTCAGGCGCGCCCATAACAGGGACTCCCTCTTCCTGACATCGGCCATACTTGCCGGGATGCTGGCCGCGTTGGCCCTCTCTCGCCTGGTCTTCATGGTAAAAAGAGCGATACTCGGGCTGTCGCGGACTACGCGCCCTTCAGAACCCCAGATCCCTGTCTAAACTCCTGTAGTTTATCGCTTCGGATATATGCTCCGCGGATATTGCCTCCGAACCCGCAAGGTCGGCTATCGTCCTGCCTATCTTCAATACCTTATCATACCCTCTCGCGCTTAAACCCAGCTCAAGTATTGCAAGCTTAAGGAGCTCCGACGCCTCCTTGTCTATGCAGCAGAACCTTTCGGTATCCTTTGAGCCGAGGTGGGCGTTGCAGTATATCGAAAGGCCTTCATAGCGCCTCTTCTGCGCGGCCCTTGCTTTGTTGACCCTCTCTCTTATAGCCGCGGAACTCTCCCCGCGGCTCTTGCCTGAAAGTTCCTTATACTTAAGCGACGGCACCTCGAGATGTATGTCTATCCTGTCGAGAAGCGGCCCCGACACCTTCGACAGGTACCTCTGTATGACCGGCGGCGTGCAGTGGCACTCTTTCTTCGGGTCCGTGAAATATCCGCATGGGCACGGGTTCATCGCCGCTACAAGCATGAATTTCGCGGGATATTTCAAGCTCAGCTCAGCCCTCGAGATCACGACCTCCCCTCCTTCAAGCGGCTGTCTAAGCGCCTCAAGCGCGTCCCTCCTGAACTCCGGGAGCTCGTCGAGGAAGAGCACGCCGTTATGCGCGAGGCTTATCTCCCCCGGCTTGAGCCTGTTCCCTCCTCCGACGAGGCCCGCATAAGAGACGGTATGATGCGGCATCCTGAAGGGCCTAACGGAGACAAGGCGGTCCTTTCCGTTCAGCAGGCCCGATACGCTGTGTATCTTCGTCGTCTCGAGCATCTCGCCCGTCGACAGGACGGGAAGTATCGTTATAAGCCTCTGCGCCAGCATCGTCTTCCCTGAGCCCGGCGGGCCTATCATCAGCACGTTGTGCCCTCCCGCCGCGGCAACCTCGAGCCCCCGTTTTACATGCCATTGCCCCTTCACGTCGCTGAAGTCGATATCGGGGTTTTGCGCAGCCGCCTCCCCGCAATTCCCGGAGCTCTTTACCGGGTTGACCTTTACGGACCCGTTCAGGAACGCCGCGGTTTCTTTCAGGCTGCCGACCGGGAAGACCGGAAGCCCGCTGACGATACCGGCCTCCCCCGAATTCCCTTCGGGTACGACAAGGCCCTTGCAGCTGCCGGAATGCAATCCCATAGCAATAGGCAGAACGCCGTTTATCGGCCTGAGCCTGCCGTCGAGCGAAAGCTCCCCGCAAAATACCATGCCTTCGGTAAGGCCCTGCCCGAGATCGCCGTTGGCCGACAATATCCCGAGGGCGATGGCAAGGTCGTAGCTTGCGCCTTCCTTCCTGAGGTCCGCCGGCGCCAGGTTAATAGTGATCCTCTTCGGAGGGAACTTGAACCCGGAATTCTTTATCGCCGATATTACCCTGTCCCTGCTCTCCTTGACGGCAGTGTCCGCAAGGCCCACTATCGTAAAGGAAGGCAGCCCTCCCGCAATATCGACCTCGACGTCGACCTTCCTCGACTCTATCCCGAGTACGCTCCTGCTCTCAACTTTTGCAAGCATCTTCAGCTCCAGAATGCGTCTTTTATGAGTTCTATGCTCTTTACGTTATCTTCGTCGATGAACACCACCGAAACACAATCGAACCTCGAATCGTGCTCAAGCAACCCGTGCCTGGCCTGGTACGTCAACGCGGCCCTGCGTATGTGCCTTCTTTTTATCCCGTTGACCGTCTCATACGGCATGCCGTGCTCCTCATCCGAACGGGAACGGACCTCGACGAAGACAAGCACCTCCTTATCGAGCGCGATGATATCAATCTCCCCGGACCTGCACCTGAACTTCTTCTCAAGGATGACATATCCGTGCGCCGTAAGGTATCTCGCGGCGAGGTCTTCGCCGAGGTCCCCAAGCTCCTTTTTACGCATCGTTCCCTGTGTCACCGAACGCTTCGAGTATTACCCTCTCCAGCTCCTTCCTGACCTCTTCTCCGAGCGGGTATGCGGTCGGGTACCATTTGCCGTCATTGCCCGGCTGTTGCGGGCCCGAGACGAATATGCCTTTCTTGCCGTCGACTATACGGAAACCCTTTATGAGGAACTCTTCCCCGATCGAGACGTCCGCTATAGCCCTCAACGGCCCCTCGCCGTCGAACCTGTACAGCCTCTTCACGTGAAATGTGAGCATAAGAATGCCCCTCCTTTCCTGGCCGCACCATGCGGCCTAAGGAGTAGACGTGAAACGCCGTGATTTTCTTTCAACTATTTTTTAACGGGCGGGATGTGTGAGGCTCTCGGCCTTTTCGAGGTCTTTCGCGGCCTTCTCGGGCTGGCCTGATTCCCGGTAGGCGCTCGCCCTGTTAAGGTAGGCATTTACATGGCGTGGGTCGAGATCTATCGCTTTTGTATAATCGGATATCGCCTTCCCGAATTCCCCTTCTTGCGCATACGCGTTCGCGCGGTTGTTATAATAAGAGGGGTTGTCCGGGTCCAGCTCTATCGCCTTGCTGTAGCAATCTATCGCATCCCGTAGCCTCGAGGATATCCTGTATTGTATGCCGAGATTGTAATAAAGCCGGTGGCTTTCCGGAGCATAACGCAGCGTGGTCTCGTAGAACCTGATCGGGTCGCTCCAGTACCGGTTCTGGGCAACTGTCATCGCGGAATAGGCCAGCAGGAGGATCATCACCGCGGCGGCGGCTACGCGGCGGAACCTGCCCGCCATGAGGGCGCTGAACCACTTCGCCGCTATCAGGAAGAACCCGAACGCAGGCACATAAAGCCAATGCTCGGCCATATAGGCGTTCATCGGGAGGATGCCCGAATAAGGAAGCAGCGCCGCGAAGAACCATAATACCGAGAAACAGAAAACGCTGCCGCCGGCGCGCGAATTCCTGCGGGCAAATGCAAGCGCGATCAACGATACCGTTATGGCTGCTCCGAGCATGACCGCCGGGTCGGACCACGCGAACAGCCTGTTCCCGTATTCCATATGCAGCCCAACGGGTGCCAACAGGAGCTTCGCATAACCTGTTATGGACGCGAAAAACCCGGGGAGCCTCTCTGCTATCGAGGTGGGACAGCCCAAATAGATGTTACGCGCGTTCGGGGCGATGGCCGCATATAGCAGGACAGCCAGGAACAGGGGCGAGAGGTATCTCCAGTCCAGCTTCTTCCCGAATGATATGTGATACACGAGAAGAAGCAGCGGGAATACGAGGCCGCTCTCGCGGGATAATACGGACGCTATCCAGCACAGCAGCGCCAGGTAAAAATACCGCCTCTTCCCCGCCTCCTCAGACCTCACGTAAAATATCATCCCGAGAAAGATAAACAGCGCCGATAAAGGGTCCGCGCGGCCGGAGATATACGAGACCGCCTCTGTATTAAGCGGGTTCACGACGAACAACAAGCCCGTAATGGAAGCCAGCAGAAGGTTATTTGAGATAAGGTATGCGAACCAGCATATGCACAACGCGGTAAGGATATGTATCGCGACGTTCGTCAGGTGATAGCCGCGCGCATCGAGGCCCCATAAGGAGTGGTCTGCCATATAGCTTATGAACTGCAGCGGACGGTATATGTACAACTGCGCGCCCTGCGGCGCCGTCTGCCTGCCCAGTAACACCTCCGGCGCGTTGGACCATTCCTTTATTACCGGATTCCCCCTGACGAGGAGATCGTCATCCCACAGGAACTTTCCGCCGGCCGAATTGGCGTATACGGCGATCCCGGCGGACGCTATAAGCAATGCCGATAAAAACGCTTTCAATCTTTTACCTTGAGGACGATCAGGGTGCAGTCGTCATGCTGCGGTACGTTGCCTACAAACCTGGAGAGTTCGCTCTTGATCGCGTTGACCATCGGCAGGGGCGAGGCGTAGTGGTTTTTTGATATAACTCCTTGAAGCCGCTCTTCCCCGAATTCCTCTTTTGCGGCATTTCGCGCTTCGGTAATACCGTCTGTGTAAAGCACTACCGAATCGCCCGGCTCAAGCTTTACCCCGTCGTCGAGATAGGCCTCGTCCTCTATGAGGCCGATCGGGGTCCCCTCGGTCTTCAGCAGTTCGAGGCCGCCGGACGCTTTTACCCGTATTGCGGGAAGGTGCCCGGCGTTCGAGAATACAAGCCCGCGGTCCGAGGCGTCGAATATCATATAGAACATAGTGATGAACAGCCCTGCCTTGTAATTAAGGGTTATCTGCCTGTTCAGCTCGCCGAGGACTTCCGACGGCTTCGTGCTGTCCCCGGAATAATGCCTGAAATCCGCTATAGCCCTCGCCATGAAGAGCGCGGCGGGCACCCCCTTGCCGGATACGTCGCCGATCATTATTCCGAGCTTCTTCTCCGCGACGAGCCTGATGTTCGCGAAATCGGCGAAATCATAAAGGTCCCCTCCGACCGCTTTTGCGGTATCTATCGAGGTCGCCATCTCTATGTCCTTGAACTGCGGGACTGACTGGGGCAGGAAGTCCATCTGTATCTTCTTCGCGATAGAGAGCTCCCTGTCCAGCAGCAGCCGGTTCTTGCGCTCAACGAGGTATTTGTATACAGTCGTGCCTAGATAGACCGCTACGGCAAGCGCGGCCGGATAGAACATGTCAATCCATAGGCCGAACGCGATGAAGAGTATGAACCCGGCCAGGATGAACGATGCCACTGCCGAAATGAAGAATATGAGCGCGGAGAGCGGCTTTGCCCTGTGGGCGAAGAACGCTATCGGCAGGCACAGGACCAGCAGCAGAGCCACGTTCACGGGCCTGCCCGCCCTGACAAGGTACTTGCCCTCTATTATGGAGTTCAGCACGCTCGCGTGCGCTCCGACCATAGGATATGCCGTCTCGTAGGGATTGGCCCTCGAGTCAACGCCGCCGGTCTCTGTCAGGCCGACGAAACACACCTTCCCGTGGAACCCGTCGAGGCTTATCCTGCCCTCCTGCCCGTTGACCATGCTCTCGAACGATACGAGTATGTCGGAAAAGGAATAGTGCTTGAACGTCTTGGCCCACTTGCCCGGATAATTGATCAGGAACATGCCTTCGGAATCAACGGGGATCTTTCTGCCCCTGAGGTCGTAGTTATCATTTGCCGCCATATAGGCAAGCTGGAGGTATTCCCTGCCGCCGCACTCTATCTTAAGCGGCACCTTCCTGATTTTGCCGTCCGCATCGGGTATCACGTTGATGAACCCCATGCCCTTTGCCGCTTCCGCGAGGGGCCCCATTAACGGGACTTCGACCTTCGGCGCGTACGGAAGCCCGTTCCTGCTCGCGCCCTTATATTCCAGGACCAAAGGATAGTATACGTTACAGCGGGCGTTCCTGGTCTCTTCGATTAGGTATTTGTCGGAGGGGCTCTCCTCGGCGAATTGTATATCGAATACGATCGCTTTCGCCCCAAGCTGGCCGAGGAAATTTATCAGGTCGGCATGGAACGCGCGGTCGAACGGCCAACGCCCGAGGTCCTTTATCGTGTCCTCGGCTATCTCGATTATGACTATATCGGGGCTGACTTTTACGGGGGGCCTCAGGTTGAACCGGAGGTCGAGCGTCTGCAGCTCATATGTCTCGAAGGTCCTGAAAACGGAGAAGAAGAGAGGTATCGCAGCCAAGAGCACGAAAGCCGCGCGGATCTTCAGCTGGCTGTCGTTGTCCTTTGGCATGGCTTAAAACCTGTAATAAAATCCCATAGAGGTCAGTGATCCGGAATATTTCTGTGAGGGGTTATTCGACTTGTTCTGCCTGTAGGAGTAGTTCAGGCCGAGTGTCGCGCTCTTCGTGATGTCGTAATATAAGGACGCGGCCGCTACCCAGCCCCTGTCCTTCTCTTTTGCCGTGTCATCGTCGGGTATCGTCCTGCCCGAATAATGCCTGAACTGCTTATAGAACGACGCGTAAGCGCTCAGCTTGTCCGTAAGCAGGTAAATGGCCGACGACCCGAGTTTGATCGACTCGTAATCGTAATAATCAAGAAAGCTGTCGTTGGAACTGTTCAGGAAATACTCGCCGAAGACCTTGACCATCGACTTCTGCATGTACAACCCCACGCTGTAATCAAACGTGTTCCTGTGGTCGGCCCTGTCGCTGTCCGAAAGCCCTCCCCATCCGTTGAAGGCCTTCCTGTCCGAATAGTTCTTGTAAAAATACTCGTATTGGAACGAATGGAAATAATTGTTCGGGAGTTTCTGCTTGATCAGCAGCCCGGCCTTGTCACCGACGTATTCGCCGTCATCGTTGTTCTGGTATTCCAGGAGCTCGATGTCATTATAGGCCTTGGCCGTTATGCCCCACGGCAGCCTGCCCTCAAAACCCATGATCAGGTCGGTATCTATCAGGTTAGCCTGCGTGGCCTCCCAGTAAGTGACATCGTGGGCCGCCGCTTCGAAATAAAAATCCCACCTTCCGTTCATCGGGTACGATATGCTGCCGTCGATAATGAACTCCGAGAACGTGTCATGCCTCCTCTGGGGGTCGAGGAAAACGTTGGTATCATAGCCCTGTGACGCCGATAACAGCAGTTTTGTCTTATATCTCTTGTGTTCGCGCAGCGTCTCGACCTTTTTATACGCCTTCTCTTCCGCTTTGCCGATGAACTTTTCCGTCGTCTCTTCCTCGTTCACGTCCGCGGCGGGGGAAAAAGGCGCGTTGCATAATAGCACTGATACGGCGATACAGCTTAATATTAGTTTTTTCATGTTTTACCGGCCTGTTTTATTGTGTTACGGGGTCGTGTAAGACCCCCCGGGTTCATAAGGCGTGCATCCGCCCCGTTTCTCTTCCATCCTGTTGCTGTCCTCGACCCTGTCCTCCACCTTCCTGATATCTTCCGTCTCGAAGACCTGCTCCTTGAAACTCTCCTGCTGGTCCATCTTGTCCTGCAGGTTCTGGATATTGTTGAACTGGGGCGGCCTTTCGCCGCTTCCGCCGCCTACGGCTCCGAGGCGGCCGCCGAGGTCATCGCGCCACGAATTCCAGTCGTTCCTGTCCCTGCCTGTGAGCTCTACGAGTTCACCCGGCGACTGGAACCTGTCGATGAAAACTTCCCAACCCTCCCTTACAAATATCTCCTTTATGAGCTTTCCCTGCTGGTCGTAGGACTGGACGAATATCTCATCCTCAAAGGCCTTCACGTTATCCCTTTTGCCCGAAGCGATCACGTCCCAACCGCTGCCTCGAGCGCCGGCGACGACCGTAGGCGTCTTAATGTCGAACGATGACTCTTTCTTGAGGTTCTTGACGAGGGAGCGTATTCTGCCCTCAGGCAACTCTATCCTGTTGAGCGCCTTACCGCGCAATATCGCTGTCGAGTTCTCTTCGAGCCGGACAAGGTTCTTATTGTCCTTATCGAAAGACAACTCTATCGCCGAGGATTTCGAAGTCTTTATAGTGTCCCCGTCGGCAAGAACAAGCCCCTGTTTTGCCTTGTTCCATGCGGCCTTGCCTGATTTCTGGACCTTTACGTCCCCCTCTACTAACAGGACCTTGGCCGTCCTGACAACCTCTTTCGCCGCGAAACC
>JAGONY010000041.1 GCA_017992785.1 Candidatus Omnitrophota bacterium
CACACTCCTTCCGTCATTATCGAGAACGGCTTTCCGAGCCCGGTGTGGTTGGGCCCGATTATTATGCAGGTATCCTTAAGGGCCGCGCCGGAAAGGACCGCGCCGGCGACCGGCCCGGAATACATGTATCCCGCGTGCGGGGATACGATGCCTATGGCTTCCGGCTTTGGGGCAGGCCCCTCGGTTATATACTTTTCCACTTCCTCCCGGAGTGCCTGTTTAGTCCCCGGATAGAACCGGCCCGATACGGCTGGTTCGCGTATCATGGGGTAACGATCACCTCATTCATCTTTGAGTCGGGGAAATACCTTTTTACAGCCGTCATGACATCTTTCGCGGTCACGGCATCCACCATTTCCGGATACTTCAGGAATTCGCCGCTGCCGAGCCCGTACAGTTCATCGAGGCATGCCCTGAAGGCGACGTCGGAATTCACTTCAAGCCCCATATAATACGAGCCCTTCAGATCGCTCTTAGCGTGCTCGATCTCTTCCTGCGTGGGCCCTTCGGCCTTCAGGGCCTTCAGGTCGTTCAATATAATGCCCTTCGCTTCGCTTATGTCCTTGGATGAGGCCGACACATAGAACGCGTTGTAACCCGGGTCTATGCCTGCCACAGAGAACGAACCGAGCGCATATGACAGGCCGAGCTTGCCGCGGATATCCCTGTACAACCTGCCGCCATCGCGGCTCAATATCGAATTTATGACATCGAGGACATACTTGTCCTTGTCCTTAACGTCTATGCCGGGATAGCCCAGCATCAGCACCGACTGTTCCTTCGGCATTGTCTTTGACGCTTTCCTCGGCGCGAGCTGCTCCTGCTCCCGCGGCACGGTAATGCCCCTGAAACTCTCCTTCTGGAAGCTGCCGAATGCCGATGCTATCCTCCTCTGCATGCCGGCGTCTATATCACCGAACGCCGCGATGACCATGTTCTCGGGCACCGCGTAATACCTGTAAAAATCCATGAGGTCCTTCCTGCCGATCCTTGAGACCGATTCCGCGGACCCGAGGTCCGGCATACCGTAAGGATGGGACAAGAACACCGTCCTGATAAGCTCTTTGGACGCGACGGCAAAGATATCGTCGTCCTGCGCTTTTATCGCCGCGAGCTGGAGCTGTTTCGCGATGGCCAGTTCCTTCTCCGGGAACCTCGGGTTCGCGAGGATGTCGCGCATCAGCGACAGCGTGCCCCTGAAATCGCTCTTCAGGCATTTCGCCGATATGCCGAATGCGTTCTTTCCGCTGAATCCCGATATCTCTATGCCGCGCGATTCCGTCTCTTCGGCGATCGCCGCCGCCGAACGCATCCTCGTCCCTTTCAGCAGCATGCCCGACATCAGCTTCGTTATGCCGTTATTGCTTTCGTCCTCCGCCCTGACCCCTCCCTTGAAGGCGACGCATACCGACACCACCGGCAGGGAATCGTCCCTGCTTATGAGCAGGATCGCGCCGTTGCCGAGTTTTTTGCTTATTATGTCTATTTGTTTTGCGGGATCCGCTGACGGAGCAGCCTCCTGCGTCCCCTTCAGCGCGGGCATCAGTTTGACCACGGTCATGTTGTCAATATTAAGGTAATGCGACGCGGCCCTTCTTATGTCAGCCGCACGGACTCGGCCCAGCCCTTCGATATACCTGCGGGAATAATTGTAGTCGCCCGTGAAGACATAGCCGGAGACGAGATCGTCCGCCTGCGTCTCGATCGACTCCTTGCCGTATATATAGTCGCTGATGACCGCCCTCTTTACCTTCGCGAGCTCGCGCGAAGTGAGCGATCTCTTCTTTACCGCGGATATCTCCGAGAGGACCGCCTCGACAGCGCGCGAGGCGTTTGCCTCATCGAGCACCATAGACACGATGAAGATCCCCGGATCTGACGGCGTGTAATTATACGCGGAGACGGAGAACGCGAGCCTCTTGTCCTTTATTATGCTCCTGTAGAGACGGGAACTCTCTCCCTGCCCGAGCACGGCGGCAAGCAGGTCGAGCGGGTAAAGGTCCTTGTCCGCCAGGCTTGTCGTATGGAACGCAATGAGCACCCTTGAAAGCTTCAGGCCCTCTTTGCGGGCCTGCGCCGACCTTTCGGACATCTGCAGGGGTTCGGCGGCCTTTATTATGACCGGATCCGGCCTGCGCGGGAGTTTTCCGAGCGTCTCGGCGCAATATTTCAGCGCCTCCTGCTCGCCGACATCGCCCACAATGGACAGCGCGCAATTATTCGGCACATAATGCGCCGAATGGTATTCCACGAGGTCCGATCTCTTAAGCTGCCTGAACAGCTCCTCATACCCTATGACCGGATACCTGTACGGATGCGTGGAATAAGCCGTCTCCCACAACAATCTCGAGGATTCCCTCGACGGGTCATCCCTTCCCATCCTGATCTCGTTCAGGATGACCTCTTTCTCCTTCTGGAACTCGGATTCGTTGAATGAGGGATTGAAGACAAAATCGGACAACAACGAGAGCGCCTTCTCAAGGTGCTTCGCTTCTACGGTAAAGTAAACTGCCGTCTTATCGTGGGAGGTCGAGGCGTTGATGCTGCCGCCGTAGGATTTTATCCTCTTCTCTATTTCGCCGACCGGCAGGTTCGCGGTGCCCTTGAAGAGCATATGCTCGACGAAATGCGATATGCCGCTGCCCGCGTACTTTCCTTCTGTCGAAGAACCGGCTTTTATGACAAGCTTCACGGCGGCCATCGGCACTTTTCCGGAACTCTTGACGATGGCCGTAAGGCCGTTGTCGAGTGTCTGCTTCGAGACCGTGTCTTCGTAGACCAATACGGGAGGCGCGGCCGGGTGGAAAAAGAAAACTGCTGTGGCTATAAGACACAGCAGTATTAGATAATATACGATCCTCATCGGCAAACGCTCATAAAAGAATCAGAAGCTATATCTTTTCCTTTTGTTCTTGAGCGCCTCCATCTGTTTTCTCTTCTTCTTGACGCTCGGCTTCTCGTAATGCTTGCGCGCCCTTATAGCTTTTAGTATACCTTCTCTTTCGATCTTCTTTTTAAGCCGCCTCAAGGCCTTTTCAAGAGGCTCGTTTTGGCCGACCTCTACCATTGGCATTAGATATCATCCCTTTCTTTATGGTTTTGCCATCGACAATATAACAGAGAGCGGGCCGCCTGTCAAGACAAATTGCCTCATTTCCTGGCAAACGATATCTCGCAGGTGAAGGCGATCTCGGGAAGGTCAACTCCCGCCGGGAATTCCGCGAACGGCGCAGCGTCTCTTACCGCAGCGAAGGCCGCCGACCTCAGGAAACCGTTAGTCGACGATTTATCGTCGACTATCCTGATGTCCTTCAGGCCGCCGTCCGAAGTCACGATAAAACGGACGTACACTTCCCCTTCCACCCCGGATTTCATCGTTTCGAGCTTGCTTATTATCTTGTTCCGGACTGTCTGGGAATACGAGGTCGGCATGAGCCGAAGGCCCTGCATATCCACGGATGCCGTCGCCTGTATCCTCGGCACCACCGGCTGTTTTATCACGACCTTCGACCTGCTGGGCTCCTTCTGTACGGGCGCGGTACTCTCCGGGGCAGCCGGTTTCGCCTTTGCGGCTTCCTTCTTCACGGCCTCGGCTTTCGCCTTCTCTTCGGGCTTCGCCGCTTCCACCAGCCTGGCCGGCTTCGAGACCTCGGGCTGCGGCACGGACCTCTTCGGGGCCTGCTCGGGTTTCTCGCGTATCACCTCGGGTTTCAGGTAGGTGATCTCGATATTCCCCGGTTTCTTCCAGTCCGTGAAGATATGCCTGTAGAACGGCCAATTGAAGAGCAGGAAAATATGCAGGACCGCGGAAAAAAGCAGCGTGGTCTTGAATGTCCTGTCTACGTCTTCCGTATACCTAAAATTCACATTTCACTCCGCCATTTACCGCGAGCCCGGGCATCGGATAGCCCAATATCCTCTGGTAGTTCTTATTGAATATATTATCAATCGAAAGGAAAGCAGTCAAATTATTATTCACTTTATACTGCGCCTCGAGGTTCGCGATGAAATCCGCTTTCAGCACCTCGGAATTTGAGGTGTCCACATAGCGCCTTCCGAGCGACTGGCCCGAGAGCCTCACATAGAACTTCTCGTATTCGCACGTGAGCCCGAGGTCCACCTTGTGCTTCGGCCTGTATATCAGGTAACGGTCGAGCTCCCTGTCCATCGCGTTCATGTATGTGTATCCTATGTCCGCCTTCAGGTGTTTCAGCAGCGGTATATCGGATGAGAACTCCCACCCGTCTATCTTCGCGGAACTGACATTCGACGGACGCCATACCCAGTCGCTGCCGGGGGCCCAGTTTATGAGGTCCTTTACTTTATTCGTATAATACGTTGCGCTGAGGCCGAGGCCGCACGGATAATCGATGTCGAGGCCGCCTTCCCACGACCATGACTTCTCCGGCACGAGGCGCGGATTGCCTTCTGTCCAGCCGTCGAACGGCCAATAGAGCTCGCTGAACGTCGGCGCCCTGAAACCCTTCGCGTAATTCGCGCGCAGTTTCACGTAATCGTGCGCTTTCAGCGACAGGCCCGCGCTCTGGGTCGGCTCGCTCTTGAAATTCGAATAATCGTCCCATCTCGCGCCGAAGTTCACGAACACCCTCTCCCAAAGGGATACCTCGTTCTGTACGAACGGCGAACGCACGACATACCTGTGCTTGCCGCTGTTCGACGAGTTCATCCTGTTGTCCTTGCCGTCGAATCCCGCTATGACCTTATACACGTCGAAGAACGTCTGGTCGTATTTCGCGACGATGCCCCTTACCGTGGTGCGCGAGGCGGTCTTCATCAGCGGGTCATAACCTTCCGTAAACTCGAGCCTGTCGGAATTCTGGTAGCCCCTGATACTCATGTTCGCGTCGTCAAAGATCTTCGCGTCCCAGCCCATGTCGAGGAAATTATTGAAATTTCGCTGGCAATCGTCGACCTGCGGGAAGAATACGGAACCCGGGGCGCCGGCCCTGTTCTGGAAATAGCCGCCGTTAAAATATATGTTATTGCCTTCGGCCACTTCATAATTCAACTTAGCGTCCCAGTTGTTCGAAAGGTAGCCGGAGTTGTCCCTGTCGCCCGACGATGAATCGTAGGCATAATTTATCCTGTACCCAAGGCCCTTAAAGGTCGCCGATGTCGAAAGCGACTCGTGGAAAGTCCGGAATGTCCCGAAGCTCGAGACTATCGTGGTGCTCGGCTTCTCCGAAGGTTTCTTCGTTATGACATTTACCACGCCTCCGATGGCGCTTGAGCCGTATACGGATGAGGCGGGGCCCTTGATTACCTCTACCCTCTCGATGGTATCGGGGGATATCTGGTAGAGCTCTGTCATGCCCGTCCTCGGGTTATTTATCGGCCTCGAGTCCACCATTATAAGGACCTGCTCGGCCGAGGAACCGCGTATGTGTATGTCCTTCGTCGCGCCGACGGTGCCGTAATCGGTAGTATATACCGAGGTAAGTTTATCGAGAGGGTCCGCGATAGTCTGCAGGGAAAGCAGCCTCGGCGTAGAATAGTCCACCACTTCCATGTTCCTCGATATCTCGGAATAGGGTTGGCCGGAATTCAACGGGGTCACGACGATCTTTTCCAGTTCGATGCTGAGGGGTTCTTCCGCACAACAGCAGCAGAAGCAACTTAAAACGATTACCGACGCGCAGATGATCTTCTTTGATGACATCGACTTAAACTCCTTTTCCTTTTACCTCGTATCTCCTGAGGCAGTTTAAGAGAATATTCGCACACCGGCAGGTCTTCTGGCTGCCCCGCCCTCCTGGCTCCCTTCCCATCCCCTTGCGGGGACAGTGAGATCTCTTCGCCATTCGGTTCTCCTTTTTACAAAGGTCGGGGCTACAGCGGCAGGTACCGCGCCTTTTATCGGCTTCCCTTTTTCGATCCGGGTGCAAGCAATACGTAAGGTTTCCCGCTGACGGGATTTTCCCTTACGACGACAACAGTCCTGTACACCTCTTCGATTATCTTGTAATCCAGCACCTCCTTTGGCGTGCCCAACGACCTGACGACGCCTTTGTCTATGAGCACGAGCCTGTCGCAGTATTCGGCCGCGAGGTTCAGGTCGTGCAGTACCGCGATGACCGTGATCTTCCGGCCGCTAAGCCCTTTGAGTATGTCGAGCACCTGCACCTGGTGCGATATGTCGAGGTGCGAGGTGGGCTCGTCGAGCAGCATCAACCGCGGCTCCTGGGCCAGCGCCTTTGCTATCAGCACCCTCTGCCTCTCGCCGGCGCTCAGCCGGTCTATCGGCCGGGATATCACCCCGGCGCAATCCGTCGCCGCGACCGCGCGTTCGACGGCCTCTATATCCTCCTTCGACTCCGATCCGAACATCCTCATATACGGGAACCTGCCCATCATCACGACCTCGAACGCGGTGAACGGGAAGACCACCGCGGGATCTGACGATACGAACGCGACGGACCTCGCGAAATCCTTTTGCGGCATCGAGAATATGTCCCGCAGGCCGAAAGATACCGAACCGGATTCCGGGTGCAGCACGCGGCTTATAGTCCTCATGAGCGTCGATTTGCCGGCGCCGTTCGGGCCTATTATCCCGATAAACTCCCCTTCAGATGCGTTGAAGGAGACGTCCTTAACCACCGTCTTTCCGGCATAACCGCTGACTATATTCTTAACTTCAAGCGCGCCCATCAGAGCCTCGATTTCTTCCTGAGCATATGTATGAAGAACGGCGCGCCGAAAGCCGCCGTTATCACGCCTACGGGTATCTCCGCCGGCGGCATAAGCGTCCTGGCCGCCGTATCGCATACGAGCAGGAATACTCCTCCGGCAAGGAAAGATGAAGGTATGAGTATCTTGTGGTCGGGCCCGACAACCATCCTCATGAAATGCGGCACTATGAGCCCGACAAATCCTATCATCCCTGCGGCCGCGACCGATGCGCCGGTGATCATCGACGCCGTGAGAAAGAGCGCCATCTTCATGCGTTCCGTATCTACGCCGATATGAGCGGCCTCTTCCTCGCCGAGCGCGAAAGCGTTAAGTTCGTTCGAGAAGATGTAGGCGGCCGCCGTCCCCGCCAGGACCATTACGGCGACAAATGCCAGTAAGCCGCCATCGAATATCTGCAGGTTGCCGAGCAGCCACCATATTATGTTGTGCAGAGATTCCTTCTCGGAAAAAGAGACGATGAAGATCACTATCGATGACAGCAGCGCGCCGGCTATCACGCCCGTCAGCAGCAGGTTCTGGATCGGGACCCTGCCGCTGACCTCGGAGGCCCTGTATACGATAATGAACGTCGCCGCCGCGCCGATGAACGCCCACAACGGCAGGACGGACAGGCCGATGAACGCTCCGCCCGCCCCCAATACGATCGATATGACCGCCCCGACAGAAGCGCCGCTCGATATTCCGAGGACATACGGTTCGCAGAGCGGATTGCGCAGCAGGCCCTGCAGTATCACGCCCGAGACCGAAAGCCCGCCGCCTACCAGCACCGCAAGCGCTATCCTCAACAGCCTCATATACAATATCTGCCTGCTCATCACATTCAGCGGTTCGAACAATCCTATCCTGGCCGCGCCTGAATAAAGCGAAATAAAGGCCGCCGCAACAAGCAGCGATACGAGGATCGACACGGCCCTCGCGGCCTTCTTCTTCCTGCCTTCTATTATGTTCCGTATATCCTTCACCTGTAGAACCTGTCGTTAAGCGCCTTGACGCCTTCTATGATGCGCGGCCCGGGCCTGAACAGCGTGTCGGGGTCGATGTCATCGTATACCCTGCCCGATCTCACTGCCTTTATCCCGCTCCATCCGGCCCTTTTACCTACCGATGCCGCGGCCGATGGGCCGCCCGCCATATAACCGAGTATTATCACGTCCGGGTCCCTCTCTACGACCAGCTCGGCGCTGAACTGCGAGAACGGCCTGCCGGTATCGCTCGCGATATTTATCCCGCCCGCTGTCGATATCATCTCATCTATGAATGAGCCCTTCCCTGCCGTCATGATCGGGTCGTTCCATATCTCAAAATATACTTTCGGCCTCAGTGAAGCGCCTATCCCGCTTACCTTGCCCCTTAACGAATCGAGCGAGCGCCTCATGTCGCGGACCAGTTCGGATGCGCGCTTTTCCTTCCCGCACGCCTTCCCTATTTCCGTGAACGACCTGAAGAGCCCCTCGAAATCCCCCGGCTCTACGGGAATGACGTTCAGGCCGAGCTTCTTCATCTTCTCGACCGCCTGCGCCTGCTCCAGCCCCGTCGCAAGTACCGCGTCCGGCTTCAGCATTATTATCTTCTCTATATTAGGGTCGCTGAATGATCCTATCTTCTCCTTATTTTTGACGGACGGCGGATAATCACAAAACGTCGATACTCCTACCAGCTCCTTCTCGAGGCCGAGAGCGCACGCTATCTCCGTAGTCGCCGGCGTTATGGATACGATGCGAATATCGTCGGCGGCATATGCCAATGCCCCGGACGGCAGGGCAACAGCTATCGCCAAAACTATCACCTCAAGTACCTCGCCTACTGCTCCGATGGTATCTCCCGTTACGCCGCCAAGTTTCCTCTTGAAGTAAAAGTTGCACACGATGAAGGCCGCTGCCGCTGCGGGAATCATTATGAGCGCCCCGGCCCTGAACATGAATATGACGGCAGCCAGCAATGTCACGGCCGCGATCATCGCT
>JAGONY010000042.1 GCA_017992785.1 Candidatus Omnitrophota bacterium
GGTCAGGATAATACCGGGGGATACCGCGGTCTTCCTGGCGGGAGGCGCCGCCGTCAATATCACAGCCGACAGCAAGGCGCTTGCCGCCCGCCTGGCTGAGCGGCAGATCAGGACCTCTTATGTCAACGCCCATTACCTGCCCGACATCCTCGACCCTATGAGGATAGAATACGCGCGCAAGGCCGTCGCTGAGGTAAGCGGCGTAAAATTGAACCTGGATTTCCGTCCTGCGGGATACTACTATGACGTGGTCTTATGGTCGGCCCGGGCCGATCCGCGCCTCTCGGCGCTTTTGGAGAAACTTAACGGGATAGACGCGAACATACTGCTCTTCGCGGCATTCGCGGTATTCGCCGCGTTCGCGGCCGTATGGAGGTTGTTCTACCGCCGCGATGACCTGCCGTGTCTTCTTTCTGTAGCGGCCGCCGGTTTCTCCGGGATGACTGCGCAGGTCTGCCTGATAATAGCGTTCCAGGCGGTCTACGGGTATGTATACGGCAGGATCGGGCTTCTCTACGCGGCGTTCATGGCGGGGCTCGCTGTCGGCGGCGTCCTCGGCGCGCGCGTGCCGCCGGGCCGGGCTTCGGAAACGGCGTTTCGCAGGGCGCAGCCCTTCTTCTTCCTGTATTCTTTCCTTATCGCGGCATCACTGCTGGCCGGCCTTCGCTTTCCGCAGGCCGTCTTCTTCCTGCTCACTGCCTTCCCGGGAGTATTGACGGGGTTCATCTATCCGCTTTCCGTCAGGATCTGTTCGGAGGCGAGGCCGGATAACGCCGGGGCCCATACCGCGGGTTTGGTATACGGTGTCGACCTTGCCGGGGCTTGCGCGGGCGCGCTGCTTGTCAGTTCGGTCGTGATACCTGTAATGGGGATAAGCCGCGCGTTCCTGCTGGCGGGCGCGCTGAGCTTCGCGTGCGCCTGCCTGCTTTATCTTCAGCCCTTGCGCTCGAGGACGTAATCGGCGATATCGTAGAAGGTCTTCCTGAGCATGCCGTCGTTCTCGGTCAGCTTCTTCTTGGCGAGTTTGATGTAGTTGAAGGCTATCGTCCTCGAACGCGAGATCGCGCCCGTCGCTGATGCCTTCTCTTTGAGTATGCGGTGGGCGGTCTTCCCGCCGGAGGTTATCAGGTCGACGATCTTTATCCTCTCCTTCTTTGACGCCCCCTTAAGTATGAATATTATCGGCAGCGTCAGCTTGCCCTCGTCGAGGTCCTGCCAGACGGACTTGCCGAGGTTCTTCTCCTTGCCTATAAGGTCGAGGCAGTCGTCGACTATCTGGAACGCCATACCGAGGTAAAGCCCGTATGCCGCGAGGCGGTTGACCTTCTCCTCGCTGAGGCCGGCGAGCATCCCGCCCGAGGCGCAGCAGTCGGATATGAGGTAAGCGCTCTTTCTCTTGATTATATCGAGGTATTCGTGTTCTGTTATGCTAAAGTTATATGCGTTCGACAGTTGGGCGAGCTCGCCTTCGCACATGCG
Organism: Candidatus Omnitrophota bacterium; assembly: GCA_017992785.1. Taxonomy (GTDB): domain Bacteria; phylum Omnitrophota; class Gorgyraeia; order Pluralincolimonadales; family Pluralincolimonadaceae; genus UBA6215. The sequence goes on from JAGONY010000042.1 coordinate 1,480, forward strand.
CGCGGCGGTCCTCGAGAAGACGGTCATTATCCTCGGCTCGTCCATCTTCGAGACGATATCGAAAGCCCTCGCGAGAAGGTAATCGCCCGCGATGACCGATATCGCGTTGCCCCACTTGCTGTTGATCGTCCTCTGTTTCCTGCGCAGGAACGAGTCGTCGATTATATCGTCGTGCACTAGGCTTGCGGCGTGTATAAGCTCTATCGCGACGCCGAGAGAGACCGCCTTGTCCATCTTCGCGCTGTCTCCCATCTTCGCGGAGAGCAATACGAGTGTCGGCCTGAAGAACTTCCCGTGGGCGCGCGAGAGGTAATTACCGATGCCCTTGATCGGCTCGGACTGCCACCTGAGCTGGTGCGCGTAATTGCCTTTTACTGCCGAGAGTTCCGCTTTTATCGGCCTTATGATACTTTCAAGGTCCTGCATCTCTCCTCCGGTCATCCGGCAAGCGTCTTATAATAGCGCGCTTCCCTGTCCGATACATTGGCCTTCCGTCCGAAAGCTCCCGAAAGCGCCTTCAGCAGGCCGCTCGCGGCTAGTACCGCGGCCGCAAGCACGATATTCCTCTTCAGGAACTCCCTTCTCGTGATCTCCTTCATATCCGCCTCCGTTATTCCCATATCCCGGGGATCTTCTGCCCGCAGAATTTGCAGCCGCCGCCCGCTATATTATTCTCCATAACATCGTAGCCGGCGCGTTTTATGAGCAGTTTGCCGCATTTCGGGCAGTAGGTGTTATTGCCATCGTGCCGCGCGATGTTGCCTATATAAGCGAATTTTACGCCCTTATCCTTCGCCGCCTTCCATGCCGCGTCGAGCGTCGCTTCCGGGGTCGGCGGGAGCTCGCGCAGCTGGTACTGGGGCCAGAACCTCGAGAAATGCAGGGGCACATCCGCGCCGAGGTTATCGAGGACCCAGTCGACGAGGCGCGAGATATCGTCCGCGCCGTCGTTTAGCGTGGGGATGACAAGGTTGACCAGCTCGAGCCAGCAACCGCTTTTCTTTATGGTCTTCAGCGAGTCGAGCACCGGCTGCAGGCGGCCGAAACAGACCTTACTGTAGAACTCTTCCGTTATGCCCTTGAAGTCGACCTTTATTGCGTCGATCGTGGAGCAGAGTTCGGCAAGGGGTTCAGGGTTTATGTAAGCCGCGGTGACCGCGACGCTCCTTATGCCGCGCGGCCGCGCTATCTTCGCTATGTCGCACATGTACTCATAGAAGACGACCGGGTCATTATAAGTATAGGCGATGGACTTGCATCCGCTGCCCGCCGCCCTGCTTACCGCCTCAAGCGGCGGAAGGTCGATGTTATTCGTCTTCTCCGGCTCCGACTGGGAGATCTCCCAGTTCTGGCAGTTCTTGCAGTGCAGGTTGCAGCCCGCGGTGCCGATCGAATACGCCTTCGAGGCCGGGAGGAAATGATAGAGAGGTTTCTTCTCGATGGGATCTACGTGCACGGCGCAGGGTTTGCCGTACACGAGCGTTATTATCTTGCCGTCTTTATTCGTCCTGGCCCTGCAGTTGCCCTTCTGCCCCTCATCGAGCACGCATCCGCGCGGGCACAGTTCGCATTGGGCTGTCTTGCTAATCTTCTGTGTCGCTCCCAAAAAGGTCGGGCAGGAACTTCTTGGCTTTCCTGACCATCTCCTGCTTCGATATCGATGTGGTCCTTCCCTTCGCGAACTCCGAGTCGACCCACTCTTTTATCTTCATGACGCCGGGATTGTCCTTGCCGACCTCATCATCTTTTTTGATGTTGAGGTTCAGGTTGAGCCACTTGGCTATGCCGGCAACACCCGACTTGTCGTTGATCGCGACGGCGACCTTCTTCTTCAGGATCTTCTCGGTATTGAAGACGTTATATATCTCCTCGTCCTTCATGAGGCCGTCGGCGTGTATGCCGGCGCTCGTCGTGTTGAAGCTCCTGCCGACGAAGGGCTGGTTATGGGGTATCTCGTATCCGATCTCTTTCTCGAAATACTCGGCGATATCGGTTATGACGGTCGTATCGATGCCGTCCTTTACCCCCCGCAAGGCAAGGTATTCCATGACAAGCGCCTCGATAGGCGTATTGCCTGTCCTCTCGCCGATGCCGAGCAGAGCGCCGTTGACCGCGCAGCATCCGTAGAGCCACGATGTCGTCGCGTTGATGAGACCGTGGTGGAAATCGTTATGCCCGTGCCATTCGAGCTGCGCGGGAGGGACATCCGCGAGGTTCACAAGGCCGTATATGATGCCCTTTACGCTGCGCGGCAGCGCGACGCCGGGATACGTTACCCCGTAGCCCATCGTGTCGCAGGCCCTTATCTTTATAGGTATCTTCGCCTCTTTCGAAAGCTCCATGAGTTCCTGGACGAAAGGCACGACGAAGCCGTAGAAATCAGCGCGCGTTATATCCTCGAGATGGCATCTCGGCACTATGCCCATGTCGAGGGCGGCCTTGACTATGCCGAGGTACATATCCATCGCCTGCTTCCTCGACTTCTTCAGTTTCAGGAAAATATGGTAATCCGAAGCGGAGGTCAGTATGCCCGTCTCCTTGAGACCCATCTCCTTGACGAGCTTGAAATCATCCTTGACCGGCCTTATCCACCCGGTTATATGCGGGAACTTATAGCCCTTCGCGAGGCATTTCTGGACGGCTTCCTTGTCCTTGTCGGTATAAAGGAAGAACTCGCACTGGCGGATAAGCCCGCTCGGACCGCCGAGCTTATGCAGCATGTCGTAAAGGTCGGTTATCTGCTTGACCGTGAACGGAGGAAGCGACTGCTGCCCGTCCCTGAACGTGGTGTCCGTTATCCAGATATCATCGGGCGGGTTCATCGGGACGATCCTGTGGTTGAAGACCACTTTCGGGACGTCGGAATAATTATAGATCTCCCTGAAGAGGTTCGGCTCCCCCACATCCTGCAGTTCGTACCTGTAATACTCCTCCTCGAGAGTATTCGTCTTCTTATTGAATTTGATCTCGCCTATTCTCATCTTATTCCCTCTCCGTTATATCGCCCGGGATCTCTTAAGGTATTCTATGCCTTCCCTGACCTGCGCCGCCGACCTCCTAAGAGCGTCCTGCTCGGCGGATGAAAGCTGTAATCCTATGACTTCCTCAACGCCGCTCCCGCCTATCCTCGCGGGAACGCCGCAGTATATGTCGTTCATGCCGTACTGCCCTTCAAGATACACGCTCGCCGGCAGGACTTCCTGCCTGTCCTTCAGGACGGCCTCGAGCATGTCGCATGCTGCGCTCGAAGGCGCGAAATAAGCGCTGCCTGTCTTCAGGAGCGATACGATCTCCGCGCCGCCGTCCCTGGTCCTCTGGACCAGCAGCCCGATCTCTTCCGGCGTAAGCAGCTCGCTTATGGGCCTGCCCTTGACAATCGTGCGGCCTATCAGCGGGACCATCGAGTCCCCGTGCCCTCCGAGTACCATCGTCTCTATCTCCGTCGGCAGCACGTCGAGCGTCTGCGATATGAAATATTTCAACCTCGCCGTATCGAGGACGCCCGCCATTCCGAAGACCTTCTTCGTGTCGAACCCCGACACTTTCCAGGCGAGGTATGTCATTACGTCGAGCGGGTTCGTTACCATTATTATGACGGAATCGGGGCAATACTTCTTGATGTTATGCGCGATATCCTTGACGATCGCCGCGTTCTTCGCGAGCAGGTCTTCGCGCGACATGCCCGGTTTTCGCGCGAGCCCGGCCGTCACGATCACCGCCCGCGCGCCCTTGATTATCGAATAGTCGGTGCTTCCCTCGACCCTGAAATTATACGCCTCGATAGCGCCCGCCTGGCCGAGGTCGAGCGCCTTGCCCTTCGCGAGGCCGTCGGCTATGTCGACTATCGCGACATCCGCGAGCTTACGCTCGACTATCCTCTGCGCGCATGTCCCGCCCACCTGGCCGGCCCCTATGACCGCGACCTTCATGCTATTCAATCTTGAAATCCCCGTGCTTTTTTATATGTTCGACCAGCCCGCCGTCTCCGAGTATCTGCGTCATCGCCTTCGGGATAGGCGCAAACTTGAGCTCGATATTTTTCGTGACGTCCTTTATGACGCCCTTCTCGAGGTCTATCTCGAGCTCATCGCCCGCGGCGATCCTGTCCGTATCGCACTCTATGGCCGGCAGGCCGATATTTATCGCGTTCCTGAAGAATATCCTCGCGAACGATTTTGCGAGCACGCATGACACTCCCGCTATCTTGATTATCGTGGGCGCGTGCTCCCTCGACGAGCCGAGGCCGAAGTTCCTGCCGCCGACCACGAAATCGCCCTTGCCGACCTTCTTCGCGAACTCAGCGTCGGCGTCTTCGAGCACGTGCTTTGCGAGCTCGTTGAGGTCCGAGCGCAGGTGGAAATACCTTCCCGGCGCTATGAGGTCCGTCGAGATATCATTGCCGAATTTCCAGGCCTTTCCGCGTAATATCATCAGAAGTACTCCCTTGGATCGGTCAACTCGCCCTTTATAGCCGAGGCGGCCGCCGTAGCAGGCGAAGCAAGGTAAACAAAACCCTTCGGGTTGCCCATCCTGCCGAGGAAATTCCTGTTTGACGTGGAGACGCAGTTCTCCCCGTCGCCGAGTATGCCGCCGTGCACGCCTACGCACGCGCCGCAGCCGGGCGTAGTGACGGTCGCGCCGAAATCCACGAACGTCTCAATGAGCCCTTCCTTGACCGCGAGCATGTACACGTCCTTCGACGCCGGCGTTATTATGACGCGCGTATCCGTATCGCGCTTCTTGCCTTTCCAGATATCCGCTACGACCCTGAGGTCCTCTATCCTGCCGTTCGTGCAGGACCCGATGAAGACCTGGTGGACCTTTACCTTTCCGGCCTTATCGACCGGTTTTGTGTTGTCCACGGTGTGCGGCATCGAGACCATAGGCGCGAGCTTATCAACTTCTATATCTATCTCCTTATCGTAATTCGCGTCCTTGTCGGAGCGGAGTTCCCTGTATTTGTCCTCCCTGCCGTGCTGTTTCAGGTACGCCTTCGTCATCTTATCCGAAGCGAATATGCCGGCCTTCGCCCCTGCCTCAACGGCCATATTCGATATGACGAGCCGCTCCGGCATCGGAAGCGACTCCATCGCCTCGCCGGTAAACTCGAGCGCCTTGTATGTAGCTCCTTCGGCGCCGAGCGTCCCTATAAGGAATAACATGAAATCTTTTGCGAAGACTCCCGGGCGGAACTTGCCGTTGACGACCACCTTTATCGTGCGCGGGACGCGGAACCACGTCTTGCCGAGCCCCATCGCGACAGCGACATCGGTAGAACCCATTCCTGTGGCGAAAGCGCCCAAGGCGCCGCCGGTGCACGTGTGCGAATCCGCCCCGACGAGCACATCGCCGGGCGATGTGAACATCTCGCTCATTATCTGGTGGCAGACGCCCTCTCCGACCTCAAAAAGGTAGCATCCCGTCCTGCGGGCAAAATTCCTCAGCGTGATATGGTCGTTCGAGAGCTCCTTCCTCGGGGAAGGCGCCGCATGGTCGAGGAATACCGCGATGCCCTGCGGGTCCACGACCTCCTTTATCCCGAGCTGCTCAAGCTGCCTGACCGCGAGAGGGCCCGTACCGTCCTGCAGCAGGCAGAGGTCAACCTTGACTATCGCGAAATCATCAGCTTTCAATTCCTTTCCGGAATGTTCGGAAAGGATCTTTTCCGATATTGTCTTTCCCATGTATTATCCGATTAGAGGTAAAGCCCGGGATCTGTGAAGGCCCCGGGCTTTCCTATCTTGGTCTTATTGCGTTCGTATATCGATATTACTTGTTGGCCGGCCAGGATTCTTCCGTGGCTTTGCCGGGCATCTCACCCGTGCCCACGACACCTGTCTTGACCGTATCAGCCGTCCCGGTGAAAGGATTCGTCACGAGCTTTTCCGCGGAACCCTCTTCGCCCGTCAATGTCCCGCCTATCGCCTTGCCTTCATCCGCGACCGTGCCTACGGCCTTTACGCCCGTATCACCGACCACCTGCGCGCTGTCCTTGGCTGCATTGAACGGCCACTGGAAGACTCCGCGCCAGAACTTCACGAAACCATTCTCCTGCTGCTCGGCGGCAAATACATTTATGGACATCACCGACGCCGCAAACGCCACCAACAACACTAACGCCAGCTTTTTCATTACCTTGCTCCTTTTTTATCCGTTATTCTATAGATATCGCTTCTACGGGGCAGCTTTCCTTGGCTTCCTTGCATGTAGCTTCCGCAGCCTCGGGGACCGGGCTGATCTTAGCGACAGCGACATCACCTTTCATCTCGAAGACGTCCGGGCATATATTCGTGCACAATTCGCAGCCGGTGCAGAGATTCGGGTCTACCTTGGCCTTCATTTTGTCACCTCCTCGTTGCGCACCATAACCAGTTCCTTCGCCAGACCTTCCTCTTCTTCAGACACCCGGGTTTCCAGGAACTTCAGGTCCAGCTGTTCGGATAGGCGGTTTATGAATGCGGTTTGAACGTCATTATACGACCATTTTCCCGAAACGTCAAGGTCTAAACTGATCTCGCCCTGGTGCAGGACCGCCCCGTTCTTCCTCCTCTGTGCCGCCCCCGCGACCTTCCTGCCGCCGACCATTACGTCCGCGGGCACCGGGGACGAGAAACATTCCCCAAACGGCTTTGCAGGCGCGCTTTCCGCGCCCATTAGCCGGGCGTCGATACCGAGGGACGTGAGCGCCGCTGCGACGCAGCCGTGTATCTGCCTGTACGAAGCCGCCGCGCCTTTTGATATCCCTTGCTGCCCTTCGCGGTATACGAGCGAATATGTCATGCCTGACGCCCCATGCGGGACAGAACCGCCGCCCGTGGGACGCCTTACAACCTCGGTGCCGGACGCGGATTTGTAGCGCTGGAATTTCCCTACGGACACGCAGGGGTTGAGCCATTTATATATGCGCAGCGCCGGCATCGAGGTGCCGTCGGACACTTTTACCATAATCGCTTCGTCTATGGCCATGTTCATGGCGGGCTCGCGCGCGCCGTCGGTTATCAGGCGGCAGGCTTTTTCCCTCCGAGGTTGCGGTCC
>JAGONY010000043.1 GCA_017992785.1 Candidatus Omnitrophota bacterium
TAACGGAAAGAAGCTCTTCTCCGCGAGGGTCATACCCTACAGGGGCTCATGGATAGAGTTTGAGTTCGACGTAAACGATTGCCTGCACGCCGTCATAGACAGGCGCAAGAAGGTGGTCGCGACCGTCCTGCTCAGGGCTATGGGCTATTCCACGGATACGGACATACTTGACGCGTTCTGCGGCATCGAGACGAAGGACCTGAAGGAGAAGCAGGACATCAAGGATCTCATCGGGCATACGATAGCCGCTGACGTTACGGACGAGAAGACCGGCGACGTCATAAATACTAAATACAAAAAACTCGACAAGGACCTCGCGGAAGACCTCTGGGACAAGCACCATGTGAGGTCGATACAGCTTTTAAGGCAGGTATCCCCGGAGATAGAGCATACCCTGCTGAAGGACCACGTAAAGTCGAGGGACGAGGCATTAATAGATATATATAGGAAGCTGCGCCCCGGCGACCCGGCGACCGTAGAATCCGCCCAGAACCTGATCAACAGGCTCTTCTTCGACCCGAAGAGGTACGACCTCGGCCGTGTCGGAAGGCATATGGTCAACAGGAAGGTCGGCCTCGAACTGCCGCTCGACCAGAGGACCGTTACTCCCGAGGACATGGTCGCGATCATCAAGTGCCTTATCAACCTGAAGAACGGCGAGGGCGAGATAGACGATATAGACCATCTCGGCAACAGGCGCATACGTACGGTAGGCGAGCTCCTGCAGAACCAGTTCAGGATAGGCCTCGCGCGGCTCGAAAGGTCGATACGCGAGCGCCTCTCGATATACGACCTCGAGAACATAATGCCGCACAACCTGATAAATTCGAAATTGGTATCGAGCGTCATAAGGGATTTCTTCGGGCGTTCGCAGCTGTCGCAGTTCATGGACCAGACGAACCCGCTCGCCGAGATGACCCACAAGCGCCGTTTGAGCGCCCTGGGCCCCGGCGGCCTTTCAAGGGAGAGGGCCGGTTTCGAGGTCCGCGACGTCCATCATTCGCATTACGGCCGCATCTGCCCCATCGAGACGCCTGAAGGCCCGAACATCGGCCTCATAGCGTCGCTCTGCACATACGCGCAGATAAACGAGTTTGGTTTCATCGAGACGCCCTACAGGAAAGCCGAGAAGGGCAGGACGACCGATAAGATAGACTACCTTTCCGCGGATACGGAAGACAAATATATAATAGCGCAGGCGAACGCGCGCCTCGAATCTAACGGCCGCTTCTACGAAGCGGACGTCCTTTGCAGGCAGAAGGGCGACTTCCCGCTCGTTCCGAGGGAGAAGGTCGATTACATGGACGTCAGCCCGAGGCAGCTGGTTTCGATAGCGGCAAGCCTGATACCGTTCCTCGAGCACGACGACGCGAACCGCGCGCTTATGGGTTCGAACATGCAGCGCCAGGCGGTGCCGCTGATGACGACCGAAGCCCCGCTCGTCGCGACAGGCATGGAATACAGGGCGGCAAAGGATTCGGGCGCTGTTGTGGTCGCCGCGGAAGAGGGCGTGGTAAAGTCGGTCCAGGCCGATGAAGTGACGATCGGCGACAAGACCTACCGGCTGCGCAAGTTTATGCGCTCGAACGCGGATACATGCGTGAACCAGACGCCTATAGTCAAGCTCGGGCAGAAGGTCAAGAAGGGCGAAGTCATAGCGGACGGCCCCGGCACCGATCAGGGCGAGCTTGCCCTCGGAAAGAATGTCCTTGTGGCGTTCATGCCGTGGAGGGGTTACAATTTCGAGGACGCTATAATCATCAGCGAGAAGCTCGTAAGGGAAGACCTTTACACGTCGCTGCATATAGAGGAATTTGAGAGCGAAGCGCGCGATACGCGACTGGGCAACGAAGAGGTGACGCGCGACATACCGAACGTCAGCGAGGACGCGTTGAAGAACCTCGATGAGCACGGTATCGTCAGGATCGGGGCCGAGGTGGAACCCGGCGACATACTGGTTGGAAAGGTGACCCCTAAGAGCGAGACGGAACTCTCGCCTGAAGAGAAACTCCTGCGCGCGATATTCGGCGAGAAGGCCGGAGACGTGAGGGACACCTCCCTGACGGTCCCGCCCGGAGTCGAAGGCACCGTCGTAGAAGTCAAGGTCTTCAGCAGGAAGGGCGGCAAGTCGAAGACCAAAGAAGAGATGCAGAAAGAGATCAATGAGACGGACAAGATAAAGAAGGGGTACGAAAGCCAGATACGCAACCTCGAGAAGCAGAAGGCCCAGAAACTGGCGAAGATACTCGTCGGGCAGAAGCTCTCTGTCAGTTTGGTGGATGACGAGACCGGGGAGGTCCTTATCGCGAAGGACAAGACGATAAGGCAGTCGGACCTGAAGAAGCTCGAAAGGTGCGACCTCGATAACGTGAGGCTCTCCGAGAACAAAGAGGCGGAAGAAGATATACGGCGCATAAGCAAGATCCTCGACGACCAGATCAATGAGCTCGAGTACGAGGAAGAGCGCGAGATAGACAAGATAAAGAGGGGCGACGAGCTCCCGGCCGGAGTCCTGAAAAAGGTAGTTGTGCTCGTCGCGACGAAGCGCAAGATACAGGTCGGCGACAAGATGGCAGGCCGCCACGGCAACAAGGGTGTCGTAGCGAGGATAGTCCCGGAAGAGGATATGCCTTTCCTTCCCGACGGCACGGCGGTCCAGATAATACTGAACCCGCTCGGCGTCCCGTCGCGTATGAACGTCGGCCAGATACTCGAGACGCATCTCGGTTGGGCCGCTAAGGCGCTCGGATTCCATGTCGAGTCTCCCGTATTCGACGGCGCGAAGGAAGTAGAGATAAAGAAGGAACTGAAAGCCGCGGGGCTTCCCGAGGACGGCCGCGTAGTGCTCTATGACGGTTTAAGCGGCAGGCCGTTCGACCAGAAGGTCACGGTCGGCTATATATACATGATGAAACTGATCCATCTCGTCGACGAGAAGATACACGCGCGCTCTATCGGCCCGTATTCGCTCGTGACCCAGCAGCCGCTCGGAGGCAAGGCGCAGTTCGGCGGCCAGAGGTTCGGCGAAATGGAGGTCTGGGCGCTCGAGGCATACGGCGCTGCGTTCACACTGCAGGAACTTTTGACGGTCAAGTCGGATGACGTGGTCGGCCGTACAAGGATATACGAAGCCATAGTAAAAGGCGAGAACGCTCTCCAGCCGGGGACCCCTGAGTCCTTCAACGTATTGCTGAAAGAGCTCCAGAGCTTGTGCCTTGATGTCAGGACGGAGAAGAAAAAATAATATGAATAACGATATCCTCCAGGCGGCAGCCGCCGCAGCAAAGAAAGACGACGCGTTCCTGAAGCCCCGTGAAAAGGGCGCGGAGGAGCCGGCGCCTTTCGATGTCATCAGCATCAAGATAGCCTCGGGAGAGATCATACGTTCGTGGTCGCGCGGCGAGGTCAAGAAGCCGGAGACGATCAACTACAGGACGTTGAAGCCGGAAAAAGACGGCCTCTTCTGCGAGAAGATATTCGGCCCGACGAAGGACTGGGAGTGCAACTGCGGAAAATACAAGAGGATCAAGTATAAAGGCATCATCTGCGACCGCTGCGGCGTCGAGGTCACCCTCTCGAAAGTAAGGCGCGAGAGGATGGGCCATATCGAGCTGGCCGCCCCGGTATCGCATATCTGGTTCTTCAAGGCGATGCCGAGCAGGATGGGTGCCTTGCTCGACCTGAACCTGCGCGACCTCGAGAGGATCCTTTATTACGAGGAATATATAGTCACCGACCCGGGCGAATCACAGCTCAAGAAGAAGCAGCTTTTGACAGAGGAACAGTATCAGGAAGCTATCGAGAAGTACGGCCACAAGTTCACCGCGAAGATGGGCGCCGAGGCTATACGCGAGCTCATAAACGAGCTTGACCTCGATAAGATGTCCGTCAAGCTGCACGCGGACCTCAAGAAGGCGAAAGCGGACCAGACGCAGAAGAAGATAGCGAAGGTCCTTAAGATAGTGGAAAATTTCAGGAAATCGGGTAACAAGCCGGACTGGATGATAATGGATATCGTCCCGGTACTGCCGCCCGACCTGCGCCCGCTCGTACCGCTCGACGGCGGAAGGTTCGCGACAAGCGACCTCAATGACCTTTACAGGAGGGTCATCAACAGGAACAACCGTTTGAAGAAATTGCTCGAGCTGAAGGCGCCCGAGATAATCATACGCAACGAAAAGAGGATGCTGCAGGAGGCCGTCGACGCGCTGTTCGATAACGGCCGCCACGGTAGGCCGGTGCTCGGCCCCGGGAACCGCCCGCTGAAATCGCTCAGTGACATGCTTAAGGGCAAGCAGGGCCGTTTCCGCCAGAACCTCCTCGGCAAGCGCGTGGATTACTCCGGCCGTTCGGTCATCGTCGTCGGCCCGGAACTGAAATTGAACCAGTGCGGCCTGCCGAAGAAGATGGCGCTGGAGCTCTTCGAGCCGTTCATAATAAGGAAACTCAGGGAGCAGGGATTCGTCCATACGATAAAGAGCGCGAAGAAGATGGTCGAGAAAGCGCGCCTCGAGGTATGGGACATCCTTGATGAGGTCATCAAGGAGCATCCGGTTCTGCTGAACCGCGCCCCGACTTTGCACAGGCTCGGTATCCAGGCGTTCGAGCCGATACTCATAGAAGGCAAGGCCATAAGGATACACCCGCTCGTTTGCACCGCATTCAACGCCGACTTCGACGGCGACCAGATGGCCGTTCATGTGCCGCTTTCGATAGAGGCGCAGATGGAATCGCGGCTGCTGATGCTCTCGACGAATAATATATTCTCGCCCGCTAACGGGAACCCTATCACTACGCCTACGCAGGATATCGTGCTCGGTTGCTTCTACCTGACGAAGGACAAGGATGCCGGCAAGGGCGACGGAAAGAGGTTCAGCGACAAGGAAGAGGCCATTATCGCGTACGAGGACGGGCAGATTGGCCTGCACTCGAGGATAAAGGTAAGGATCGACGGCGCGATGGTCGATACGACCGTCGGACGAGTGATCTTCAACGGCGTCTTCCCGAAGGAATTCGGGTTCGTGAACGCCGCCATGAGCAAATCGGAGCTCGGCCGCGTAATATCGAACGTTCACAAGCAGTTCGGGCATAACATGACAGTGTCTATACTTGACAGGCTTAAGAAGCTCGGGTTCGAGTACGCGACGATCGCGGGCGTCTCGATCGCGGTCGACGACCTGCATGTGCCGAAGGACAAGGAAAAACTCATTAAGGAAGCCCGTGAAGAGGTCCTGCATATAGAAGGCCAGTACAGGAAAGGCCTCATAACCGACGGCGAAAGGTACAACAACGTAATCGATATCTGGACCACGACGACGGACAGGATCTCCGACAGGATATTCGAGGAGCTCGACCCGTTCAACCCGATACTCATGATGGCGAACTCGGGCGCGCGCGGTTCTAAACAGCAGATCAGGCAGCTCGCCGGCATGAGAGGCCTCATGGCCAAGCCGTCGGGCGAGATCATCGAGAGCCCGATCACCGCGAACTTCCGCGAAGGACTGACGGTGCTCGAGTACTTCATCTCGACTCACGGCGCGAGGAAAGGCCTTGCTGATACGGCCCTTAAGACGGCCGACTCGGGCTACCTGACCCGCAGGCTCGTCGACGTCGCGCAGGACGTGATAATAAACGAGGACGATTGCGGTACCCTTAACGGTATCTTCGTGAGCGCTATCATAGAAGGCGACGAAGTGGTAGTCGCGCTCAAGGAGAGGATCATCGGAAGGGTAGCGCTTGACAATATAGTTGACATCATCACCGACGAGGTAATCGTCGCGGCCGGCGAGCAGATCACGGAAGAAGCCGCCGACAGGATCGAGCAGGCCGGCATCGAGAGGATACGCATCAGGTCGGTATTGACCTGCGAATCCAGGCACGGTGTCTGCGCGAAGTGCTACGGGCGCAACCTGGCCAACGGCAGGATGGTCGAGCTCGGCGAGGCGATAGGCATAATAGCCGCGCAGTCGATCGGCGAGCCCGGCACGCAGCTGACGATGAGGACGTTCCATATCGGCGGTACGGCTTACCGAGTCGTCGCCCAGTCGTTCATAAAGGCGAAGAACAAGGGTACGGTAAAGTACCACGCCCTGAAGGTTGCCGAGAAGGAGAAGGGTTTCGTAGTGCTTAACAGGAACGGCCAGGTCTCGATTAACGACGAGGCGGGCCGCGAACTTGAAAGATATACGGTGCCGCACGGCGCCCTGTTGACGGTGGGCGAGGAGAAGAGGGTCTCGAAGGACGAAATATTCGTAAAGTGGGACCCGTATACGGTGCCGATCCTTACCGAAGTCGCCGGTAAGGTGCATTATGAGGATATAAAGGAAGGCCACACGATCAGGGAAGAGGTCGATTCCGCGACGGGCCTTACCGAAAGGGTGGTCATAGAGCATAAGGGCGAGTACCATCCGCAGATCGTCATCCTCGACCACAAGGACGAGGTGCAGGCGCTCTATTCGATACCGGCCGGCGCGCATATCGTGGTCAAGGACGGCCAGAGGGTCCTCGGAGGCGACTTGATCGCGAAGACGCCGCGCAAGACGATAAAGACGAAAGATATCACCGGAGGCCTTCCGAGGGTCGCGGAGCTGTTTGAGGCCCGCAGGCCAAAGGACCCGGCCATCATAAGCGAGATCGACGGAGTCGTGGAATTCGGGCCGTCCAAGAAGGGACAGCGCCGCGTCGTGGTCAAGAATCCGCAGACGAACATGAAGAAGGAATACCTGATACCGCACGGCAAACACCTTAACGTCTACAAGGGCGATAAGGTATACGCCGGCCAGCAGCTTATAGACGGGCCTGTAGTCCCGCAGGATATCCTTCGCGTTTCGGGAGATAAGAAGCTCCAGGAATACCTCGTAAACGAGATCCAGGAAGTTTACAGGTTCCAGGGAGTCAAGATAAACGACAAGCATATAGAGGTAATAGTGCGCCAGATGCTGAAGAAGGTCAGGATAGACGAGCAGGGCGACACCGATTTCCTCGTCGGTATGCAGGTCGATAAGTTCAAGTTCACCGAGGAGAACGAGCGCGTCAAGAAGAAGGGCGGCAAGCCGTCGAGCGCGACGCAGATGCTGCTCGGCATCACCAAGGCCGCGCTCTCCACCGAAAGCTTCATCTCGGCGGCCAGTTTCCAGGAGACGACGAGGGTGCTTACCGACGCTGCCGCAAGCGGAAAGCGCGATGAGCTCAGGGGCTTGAAAGAGAATGTAATCATGGGGCACCTCATACCCGCGGGAACGGGTTTTGAGACGCACCGCAATACTGAAGTCGGAAAAAATCTGTAATCAGGAGCTTAAATGCCAACAATCTCGCAGTTGATCAGGTCAGGTAGGGAACAGAAGAACAAGAGGACGAAATCACCGGCCCTTGATAAGTGCCCGCAGAGGCGCGGTGTTTGCCTCCAGGTGAAGACGATGACGCCGAAGAAGCCCAACTCGGCCCTCAGGAAGATAGCGAGGGTAAGGCTGACGAACGGTATCGAAGTCACGGCCTATATACCCGGCGAGGGGCATAACCTGCAGGAGCATTCCATTGTGTTGGTCAGGGGCGGAAGGGTAAAAGACCTTCCGGGTGTAAGATATCACATTGTCCGCGGGACCTTGGATGCCGCGGGCGTTAACCAGCGGAAGAAATCGCGTTCGAAGTACGGCGCGAAGATGCCCAAGTAAGGTAATAAAAAAATATGAGAAGACGCAAAGCTGAAGAGAGGCAATTTTTACCGGACCCGAAGTACAAGTCGAAGGTCGTTTCCAAATTCATGAATATGATGATGGAGTGCGGGAAGAAATCGACCGCCGAGAGGATAGTCTACGGCGCGCTCCAGGAAGCCGCGAAAAAGGTCGGCAAGGAGCCTCTCGAGACCTTCCAGAAGGCGCTCGATAACATAAGGCCTTTGGTCGAGCTTAAGTCGAGGAGGGTCGGCGGCGCGACGTACCAGGTGCCGATCGAGGTCCGCCAGGACAGGGGCATATCGCTCGCGATGAGGTGGCTCAGGGATTTCGCGAGGGCCCGCAAGGGTAAGCCGATCCAGCAGAAACTGGCTATAGAGATAATAGACGCCTATAACAATACGGGTACCGCAGTAAAGAAACGAGAGGACATCCATAAGATGGCGGAGGCCAACAAGGCCTTCAGCCACTTCAGATGGTAATGTGATGGAAGATGGCCCTAACAACACAGGAAACAACTAAAAATAAAATGGCAAGACAGTATTCCCTGGAAAAGACAAGAAATATAGGCATTATAGCCCATATAGATGCCGGGAAGACCACGACGTCCGAGAGGGTATTGTTCTACACTGGTTTGGTCCACAGGGTAGGCAGTGTTGACGAAGGCACCGCGACGATGGACTGGATGGCGCAGGAGCAGGAACGCGGCATAACGATCACG
>JAGONY010000044.1 GCA_017992785.1 Candidatus Omnitrophota bacterium
CAGGCAACTCTATCCTGTTGAGCGCCTTACCGCGCAATATCGCTGTCGAGTTCTCTTCGAGCCGGACAAGGTTCTTATTGTCCTTATCGAAAGACAACTCTATCGCCGCGGATTTCGAAGTCTTTATAGTGTCCCCGTCGGCAAGAACAAGCCCCTGTTTTGCCTTGTCCCATGCGGCCTTGCCTGATTTCTGGACCTTTACGTCCCCCTCTACTAACAGGACCTTGGCCGTCCTGACAACCTCTTTCGCCGCGAAACCCTGGGCCATAAACATACAGAAAGTCGCAGCAATGACCGCCATAATAAGGTATCTTTTCATCTTTCGCTCCTGTTTTTCCCCGGCATCGTGCTAGAAATTTGTCTTAGTCCTCTTTACAGCGCCCTCTTTAGGAGCGTCCTTCGGGGCCTCTTTGCCCTTCATCAGCAGTTTCCACGGGTTGCGTTTGACATCGTCGCTGAACTCCTTGAGGTTCTCCGAGGAGTCCTTCAGGTTCATTATCGTCGCCCTGATATCGTCCTTATTATCGACGAGCACGCCGTCGGCATGCCCCATGAGCTTCTGCAGGTCCTGCATTGCCGCGTCAAGACGCGCGGCTAAGCTTTTCCCCATATCTATGAGCTCTTCCATCTCGAACGGGTCGATGCCTTCTATGGTCGCCCCTTTCGCGACGACGGGGCAACCCTTCGATCCTCCGGTTATCTCTATGTATTTCTCGCCGATAAGGCCCGTCGTGCTTATCCTTATCTTGGAATCTTCGCGGACCTTCGCCTCGCCGCGCAGGTTCAAGGTTACGAGGACCTTCGTCTGGTCGTCTATGTACGCGTGCGCGACCTTCTCGACCTCGCCGCATTCGACGCCGGCAAGCTTCACGGGCGATTTGTCCTCAAGCCCGCTGACATAATTGAACATGACGTTCAGCTTATAGTCATCCGGCATCTTCTTGTTCCCGCCGCCCATCGCCGTGAATATGTACATGAAGACGAGCGCTGCGGCCACGACGACTACCCCTGTCTTTATCTCATTATTGATCTTTAGCATGTAATGACTCCTTTTATTTTGTCAACTCTTCGAGGTAGCCCTCGTCGGGCGCGAAGAACTGCATCGGCCCTTCGATAGAACCGTTTATGAACTGTTGTATGTATTCGTTCTTCGAATTCCTTATCTCTTCCTTTGTACCTATCTGCAGGACCTTTCCCTTATAGAGCATGACTATCCTGTCGGCTATCCTGAAGACCGAGTTCATGTCGTGCGTGACCACTACCGACGTGATAGACAGCGCCGAGGAGAGGTCAAGTATAAGCTTGTCGATGACAGCCGTCACGACCGGGTCGAGGCCCGCCGAGGGCTCGTCATAGAATATTATCTCCGGGTCCAGCGCGATGGCGCGCGCGAGGCCGACGCGTTTCTTCATGCCTCCGGAAAGCTGCGAGGTGCTGAGGTGGCCGAAACCGCGCAAACCGACCTGGTTCAATTTCATCTTTACCATGATCTTTATGATATGGTCGTCGAGTTTCGTGTGCTCCCTCATAGGAAGGGCGATATTCTCTTCTACCGTAAGGGAATCAAAGAGGGCCGCGGACTGGAAAAGCATCCCGAACCTCTTTTTTATGCTGTCCATCTCTTCCTCGTTCGCCTTCGTGATATCCTTGCCGAAAATGGACACCTTGCCCTTGTCCGGCTTAAGCTGCCCGATTATATGGCGCAGCAGCGTGGACTTTCCGCAGCCGGAACCCCCGACGATCACGAGCGTCTCGCTCTTATAGACGTCGAGGTTTATCCCGTCGAGGACCTTCCGTCCCCCGAACTGCTTCTCGAGGTTCTCTATTTTTATTACGGCTTCTCTTTTTTCTGCCATGGCTTTAGACGTTCGAGAAATAGAATATTCCGGTTAATATGGCGTCCGACAGTATTATAAGTATAAAGCTCACGACTACGCTCATCGTCGTAGAGCGCCCGACGCCTTCCGCGCCGCCCTTGGTATTAAGCCCCATATAGCATCCGATCATCGCTATTATCATGCCGAACACAAAACTCTTCAAAACGCCCGTCATGACGTCCTTTATGACGAGGAAATCGAAATTCGTCTTTATATAGAGGCCCGGGCTGATGTCGAGGTTATATACGCCGACGAGATAGCCGCCGAACATACCGACGAGGTCGCCCATTATCGTCAGCGCCGGCAACATCACTATCAGCGCCAAGAACCTCGGCACGACCAGAAATCTTATCGGATTGAGCGCCATCGTCTCGAGCGCCTCTATCTGCTCGGTGACTTTCATCGTGCCGAGTTCCGCGGCTATAGCCGAGCCGACCCTTCCTGCGACGACAAGCGCTATGAGGACCGGGCCGATCTCACGGCACATCGAAACGCTTATGAGCGCCGCGACGAACCTGACCGCGCCAAGCTGGTCGAGCTGGTAGGCGCCCTGCATCGCGAGGACCATTCCTATGAACAACGCCACGAAAAAGACGATCAGGAGCGATTGGACTCCCGCGAAGACCATCTGCGCGAATATATAATGCCTCCCGATGAACTTGCCCTTTACAGGCGCGTAGAAAAGCCAGTACAGCGTCCTAAAAAACAACGCGAACACGTCCCAGATGGCCGCGCCCGCGTTAAGGGTTGTCCTGCCTATGGCCTGCAATATATTCATGCCCGCCTCTGTTGGGTTAGAACGACTTTACCGCTTCTTCCTCGGTAGGTTGTATATCGAAAAGTTTTTCCAGTTTCGTTATCTCGAACAGGCTCTTGACCTTCGCCGACAGGTTAACGAGCTTAAGCCTTCCGCCGGAGCTCTTGACCTTCTGGTGGGCTTCCACAAGCGTCGCGAGGCCCGACGAATCCACATACGCGACGTTGGCAAGGTTGACTACGACCTTTGTCGACTTCGCCTCAAGCACCTTCAGGAACGCCTTCCTGAAATCCGGCGACGAGTTGAAATTTATCTCCCCGTCGACGACGAGGACTACGGCGTCACCTACATTTTTCTCTTTTACCACCATGGGATTTCCCTCCGCTAATGAATTTTATCATTTTTATCTCGTTTCCGCTATCATTAAATTTGACTTCGTCCATGAGGTTCCTTATCAGGAAAAGCCCCCTCCCGCCGTGTTTAAGTATGTTCTTTTCGGAACGCGGGTCGGGGATCTCGCAATACTCGAATCCCTTGCCGTAATCCTTCACCGTCATCTCAAGTTTACCGCCTGAATAACGCAGGCTTATGGTGACCGGGACCGCCTTTTCGAGCTTGTTCCCGTATTTGATAGCGTTTATGACCGCCTCCTCGAGGCAGAGCCTTATGTCGAAGACTATCTCCCTCGCGAGCTTAAGGTCTTTGAGGTGGTCCAGCACCTTATCGGATGCGTCTTTTATATATTTGGGGTCGCTTGGTATATCGAATGCGAGGTCGTTCATTCCGTTGAGAACGCTCCTATCTTCCTGTACTTCTCATATCTCGCTTCTACAAGGTCCTCGGGCTGCATGTCCGAAAGCTCTTTCAGGTGCCTCTTAGCCGATTCCTTGATCGTCTCGGCTATCCTGGCCGGATCGCGGTGCGCGCCGCCGAGCGGCTCACGCACGACTTCATCTATAAGCCCGAGGTCAAAAAGGTCCTGGGCCGTGAGTTTCAGCGCCTTCGCCGCATCCGGCGCCCTCGTCCTGTCCTTCCAGAGTATCGCGGCGCAACCCTCCGGGGATATGACGGAGTAATAGGCGTTCTCGAGTACGCAGATCCTGTCGCCGATGCCCACCCCCAAGGCGCCGCCGGAACCGCCCTCCCCTATTATATAACAGACGATCGGCACCTTGAGCCTTGCCATTTCCATCAGGTTCAACGCGATCGCCTCCGCCTGCCCCCTCTCTTCGGCGCCTATCCCGGGATACGCCCCGGGAGTATCTATGAATACCACTATAGGGAGATTGAACTTCTCCCCCATGTGCATTAAGCGCATCGCCTTCCTGTAACCCTCGGGATGCGCCGAACCGAAATTCCTCATAAGGTTCTCTTTGGTGTCGCGGCCCTTCTGGTGCCCCATCACGACGACCTTCTGCCCGTCGATCTTAGCGAACCCGCAGATAAGCGCCTTGTCGTCGCCGAAGACCCTGTCGCCGTGCACCTCGCAAAAATCCGTCATCATGAGGTTTATGTAATCGAGCGTGTAGGGCCTCTTCGGATGGCGCGCGATCTGGACCCTCTGCCAGGGGCTCAGCGACTCGAAGACCTCGCGCTTGACCTTATCGAGCTTGTCCTCGAGCTTCTTTATCTCAGAGGACAGGTCTATGTTCTCGGAAGAAGTGAATTTCTTGAGCTCTTCGATCTTGCGCTCGAGCTCAAGGATGGGTTTTTCGAAATCCAGTCCGGTTCCGTTCATATTCTTGGCATCAGTCTATTATCGTAACTTCGGTGCCTTCCGGGAGGATGCCGTAAAGCTCCTCGACTTCCGCGTTAAGCATCCTTACGCAGCCCGCCGTGGCCTGCTTCCCGAGAGACCCGGGTTCGGTTGTGCCGTGTATGCCGTAACCTTCCTTGCTCAGGCCCATCCAGCGCGTTCCGAGGATATTTTCGGGGCTGCCGGGCGGTACGGCGACGCCATCCTTATACCACACGGGATCGACCAGTTTCGTCGTTATCTTGAACGTGCCTACCGGCGTGCAGTTATTGGTGCCGGTGGACACCTTATATACTTTTATGACGTCGTCGTTCTGTTTGAGCATCAGCAGGTTCTGGGATTTGTCGACGACCACGCTGAACTTGACCGTTACCACCTTCAGGCGCTGCCCCTGCCTTATCGTGTTGCCGCTTATGTTGTTCGACTTCCTGAGCAGATCGATAGTCG
Organism: Candidatus Omnitrophota bacterium; assembly: GCA_017992785.1. GTDB lineage: Bacteria > Omnitrophota > Gorgyraeia > Pluralincolimonadales > Pluralincolimonadaceae > UBA6215. Next base: position 4,838 of record JAGONY010000044.1, read on the forward strand.
TCCCGAAGACCTTCGCGATCTTCGCGAGCGAGTCGCCCGCCTGCACGGTGTATTCCTTGCTGTAGCTGTCGAGGTAAGGCGAGAAGAGTATCTTCATGTTCAGCTCCTCGGCCTTCGGTTTCGCTTCCCTGACTATATTCGCATCGGGATATGTCTCGTATGCCTTCCTGAACGAATCGCGCGCCTCGACGAGCTTTCCCTGCTTCTCGTAGAAAGAGCCCATCAGCACCAGCGCTTCGCCGGCCTGCCTGCTCTCCGGGTATTCCGCGACGACCTTCTCGAGCTCCTTTATCGCCTCTTCGGTCTTGCCTTCCCTATCGAGGGACCTTGCGGAACTGACCATCGCGCCTTCCTTAGAACCGAGCGACAGCTTAGGCAGCACGAAGGCCGCGAGCGCCGCTACCGCGATGACCGCCAGTATTACCGGAACATATGCCCTGTATTTCATCTTTTGCGCATCTCCCCTTTTATATCATGACGAACGTAGCGATTATTATCCCAAGGAACGACCCGACGAAGACCTGGAACGGCGTATGCCCGATGAGTTCCTTCAGCCTGTCTTCCCGTATCTTCCTTCCCCAGTATATGTCGTCCATTATCTTGTTGAGGATCTCGGCCTGCTGGCCCGTAGACCTCCTTACTCCCTGCGCGTCGAACGCTATGACCATCGCGAATACGAGAGTAGCGATGAATATCGTCGAGCCGAAGCCCTCCTGGATGCCGACGGACGTGGCCAGGGCCATCGCCCCGGCGGAATGGGCGCTCGGCATGCCGCCGGTGCCCACGAACCACCTGAAGTTGAACTTCTTCTCTTTTACGGTATTGATTATTATCTTAAGGGACTGCGCGGTTACCCAGCTAAGGATCGTCGCTATGAAGACCTTGTTCTGGAATACCGCGAATAGTGAGTTTTCCATTTTGCGGTTATTATACTATATTTTACACCTATTGGATATTACTTTTTAGGACGGCTTGATCAGCGCGAGCGTCTCGGCGCGGGTCTTCTCGTTCGTGCGGAAGACGCCCCTGACAGCGCTCGTTACCGTCGAGATCCCCGGCTTCTTGAGCCCCCTCATAGACATGCAGAGGTGCTCGGCCTCTATTACTACCATGCAGCCGCGCGGCTTGAGCTCCTTCATTATGACCTCGGCGATCTGCGTGGTCAGCCTCTCCTGGATCTGCGGCCTCTTCGCGAGGATATCTATCGCCCTGCCGAGTTTGCTTAGGCCCGTGACCCTGCCTTCTTTTGGTATGTAGGCGATATGCGCCTTGCCGAGGAACGGCAGCAGGTGGTGCTCGCAGACCGAATAGAGCGGTATGCCCTTCAGCAGTATTATCTCCTCGTGTTTCTGGTCGAGGACAACCTCAAGTTCCTTCGACGGGTCCGATTTTACCCCGGAAAAGATCTCCTCGTACATCTCGGCGACGCGGCGCGGGGTCTCAAGCAGGTCCCTGCGTTTCGGGTTCTCGCCGATCGCCTCGAGTATCATCGTGACCGCCTTCATTATCTTATTCCTGTCCATCCGGTATCTCCTTTATTTTCCGATGCAGAACTTCGAGAATATCCTGTCGAGGACCTCGTCGGTAACGGTCTCGCCGACTATCTCCCCGATATGGCCCAGTGAATCGTTTATCTCCACCGCTATGAGCTCGGGCGGCAGTTTTGCGTCCAGGGCCTTTATAGCCGCCTTCACGGACGCCAGCGCCGACCTCGCGGCTTCTTTCTGCCTCAGGTTCGTGACGGCGGCCGGCTCATCCCGGGCCGTTACCTTTCCGCCGAGAACGGCGCTCGCCATGGCATCCCTCAGGATGTCCAGGCCTTTTCCTTCCTTCGCTGATATCTCTACGGCGGCATTGCCCGGGCAGGCCGATGCGCCATGCTTCCTGGGCAGGTCCGACTTGTTAATGACTATTATGCGCGCCCGTCCTTCCGTCTCATCTATCAATATCCTGTCCTCCGCCGAGACGGGCTCGCTGCCGTCGAGCACGAGCAATATGAGGCCCGAGCTTTCCATGCGCGCGCGGCTCCGGAGCACCCCTTCCCTCTCGACGATATCCTCGGTCGGGGTTATTCCCGCCGTATCGATGAGGCGGAACGGTATGCCGCCTATATCGGCATACTCCTCTATGATATCCCTCGTCGTGCCGGGGACGTGCGTGACTATGGCCCTGTCATTCCGGAGGAGAGCGTTGAGCAGGCTCGACTTGCCGACGTTCGGCCTGCCGCATATCACGCAGGATATGCCCTCCCTCATTATTATCCCCCTGTCGGCGGCCCCTATCAGGGACTCGAGGCGCGCAGCGATCGCATCCAGGCGGCCTTTCGCCCCGGCTTCGGATATTATCTCGCTGTCCTCTTCCGGAAAGTCTATCGACGCTTCGACTCCCGCGGATACGGATATAAGCTCTTCCTTTATCTCCTTCATCGCGGATGAGAGCCGTCCGCCGAGCTGTCCGAGCGCCATCGCGAGCGACTCGTCGGTCTTGGACCTTATTACGTCGAGCACGGCTTCGGCCTGGGCAAGGTCTATCCTGCCGTTAAGGAAGGCGCGTTTCGTGAACTCCCCCGGTTCCGCCAATCTCGCCCCCGCGGCAAGCGCAAGCGCCAGCGTCTTCCTGAGCGGCACCATCCCGCCGTGGCAGCTTATCTCGGCCATATCCTCTTTCGTGTAGCTTTTCGGCGCGCGCATGACCGTCAGTAACGCCTCGTCTACAATGACGGCGGACGCGTCAATAATATGCCCGTAACGGACGGTAAAAGGCCCTGTGCCCGAGGGGAGTTTTTTCCCCGATGGCCTGAAGACCTTGTCGGCTATGCGGAGGGAACAGGGGCCGCTGAGGCGGACTATGCCTATCGCGCCCTCGCCCGGCGGCGTTGATATCGCCGCGATCGTGTCTTCCGCGCCGAGCTTATCTCTTATGTTCATTCCTTACCGCCTTATTTTCAAGGTACCTCATCGCCTCCCCTACGACGAACAGCGAACCTGTCACGAGGACCATATCTTCCGGCTTAGCCTCCCTGCGCGCAAGCTCGACCGCTTCCCTGACATTCAACGTCGCGGTATATTTCTTTTCGTATTCCGGCAGGCCTTTTTTTACCGTCTCCGGAGGGATAGCGCGCGGCGTCGCGGCCCGCGTCAGGAAGATCCTGTCGGCCTGCGGGAACAGGTTCGCCGCGATCCCTTTTATATCCTTTCCCGACGAGACACCGAAGACGAGGTAGAGTTTCTTATAACTGAAGAGTTCGGCGACCGCGTCCTTAAGGGTTCTCGCTGATGCCTCGTTCTGCGCGCCGTCGAGGACTATCCACGGCTCCCTGCCGAGTACCTGCAGGCGCCCGGGCCAGTTAACGTTGCGTATCCCGCTTGTTATACTGTGCCGGCAGACCATTATGCCGTGCGGCCTCAGTGATTCTACTATGCCTATCGCCGCGGCGGCGTTCGCCGCCTGGTGCTTCCCGAGCAGCGGCGTCCTCAAC
>JAGONY010000045.1 GCA_017992785.1 Candidatus Omnitrophota bacterium
ATACAAGATCTTTAAGATCGCCTGCCTGTCCGATAATTTCCTTCATGTGGGATATCATACACCTTTGCGGTGGGACAGTAAACCGAATAATCCGGTGAGACCGGAAAAGAAAATCAGGAGTGAGCTTGGTTCGGGTATTACGTCCAAACTAACGTCATCGAAGTCGATGTAACTGCCGGCCGAAGCGACTGAGCACCTCACCCTGGCATAAGCGGTATAATCCGGGGCGGTCAGCCAGTCGGTCTCTATCTTCTCGTATTGCGCGCTCCCCGGGATACGTTCCCAGGTGCGTTCCTGCTGGAATGAGGTCGTGCCGGTGGAGTTATAAAAGGTTATCGAGATCGACGCCTCTCCCCCGTCCTGCGGCATGTACAGGTATGAGGACAGTTTGTAGGCGGTATTCGGCGTAACACTGTTGACGGTCTGGGTTATCCAGCCGTAGTTGTTTATCCTCGCCTCGTACGCGCCTGTATGAGGGTTGGCGCTTGATACCTGCTCAGAGCCAAAAGCATACGGCGACCACCCGCTGAAATTGCCCGTCTCAAAGCCCGGGTTGACCAGCAGGTTGGCGCTTGCCGCCGCAGGTATCGCCAGCAGAATTGCGATCGTCAAGATAAGTGATTTTTTCATATTATTAGACACGTTTCGAGGCATGCTATAAAGTACCACTTTTTGGCGTGATTACAAGGGGAAATATTTGCTATTTTTATGACAGGCAGGCCGTGTTCTTCCTGATCTCGTATTTGTAGGACTGGACTTCGAGATCCCTCTGCGCGGGCGTCCAACCGAGGAGTTCGCTCATGATGCGGCCCGCCTCTTCATAGACGTCAAGGCCGCGCGATGGCGTCATCGAAAGTTGAAGGCGGCGGACGAGCAGGTCTGTCAGGCCCACGGCCATTTCATTTTTAACAGCCCTTTCAATGCGCGAACGCAGGCCCCCTTCCCTATCCGTGAATACCTCGTGCGTCGGCCCTTTTGAGGCGGTGGCGCACTTCTTTAGGTCTCCCCTTCCTATCACCGGCAGTGCCCTGTCGACGACCTGCTCGGCAAGCCGGCGATAGGTCGTGTACTTGCCGCCCACCACCGATATGAGCCCCGATCCGGACTCCTTAATATAATGTTCCCTGGAAACCTTCCAGGGCGCCATGCCCTGCGTATTCATCAGCGGGCGCAGGCCGGCATAAGTATTGATGACCCCGTCCTTGCCTATCTTCTCGTCCGGAAATACCCTGCTTATCTCGTTTAGCAGGTATTCGACATCTGCCTTCTCGGCATAGACCTCATCGGGAGAGCCCTCGAAATCAGTGTCCGTCGTTCCGATGAGCGTGGAGTCACGCCAGGGGATCGCGAAGAATATCCTCTTGTCCTTGCGCGCGGAGAAGAGCATCGCGCGCGTTATCGGAAGTTTTTTATAAATAAGGTGGATGCCTTTGGTCGGCCTTGTTATCGCGGGCGCGTGCGGTTCATCGGCCCAGACAAGTTTGTTCGACCAGGCGCCGGTTGCATTCACAATGCAGCGCGCGCGGACAACGAAGGCCTCGCCGCTCAGGACGTCCTTTACTTCCGCCCCGGCCACCCTGCCGTGTTCCTTGATGAACCCTTGCGCCTCAACTTTATTCGAGATACAGCAGCCCTCTTCGGAAGCGGATACCGCGTTTGCGATGCACAGCCGCGCGTCATCCATCTGCGCGTCGCAATACATTACACCGCCTTTGAGCCCTTTAGGTGTTATTCGCGGCTCGAAGATCGAAAGCTCGCTCTTATCGAGCGAACGGTGGCAATGGATATTTTTCCTTCCGGCAAGCATGTCGTAAAGGAAGACGCCTGTGCGCATCATTATGAGCGGGCGCGGGTCGCCCTTGTAAACGGGTATGATGAATTCAAGCGGACGGACAAGGCGCGGCGCCGTCCTGAGGAGTATCCCGCGCTCGTGAAGCGCCTCGTAGACAAGATTAAGGTTGAACTGTTCGAGATAGCGGATACCGCCGTGGATTATCTTCGTGGAGTTGCCGGAGGCGCCGCAGGCGAAGTCGTTCTTTTCGATGAGGGCCGTCTTGAGCCCGCGCATCGAGGCGTCGCGGGCGATGGCGCAGCCGTTGATCCCGCCGCCGATGACTAACAGGTCGAATTGCCCTGCTTTCAACCCCGCAATATCGCGCTTCATACAGCCCTTGCCTTACGGACCGCGGCGAGCCAACCCTTGTATAGCCCCTCCCTCTCCTTCCCCTTCATGCGCGGATGGAAAACTCTTTCGACGGAAAGAGTTTTCCTAATCTCAGGGGCACTCTTCCAGAAACCGACCGCAAGCCCCGCTAGCATCGCCGCACCCTTCGCGGTCGTCTCGATTATCTTCGGGCGCACTATATCGATACCGAGGATGTTCGCTTGGAGCTGCATAAGCGAGCTGTTGCGGCATGCGCCGCCGTCGACGCGAAGTGATTTCAGGCGTTTGCCGGTCTCCTCCTCCATTATACCGATGATATCCTTCACCTGGTACGCGATCGCCTCAAGCGTCGCGCGGATTATATGCTGTCTGCTTGTGCCGCGCGTGATACCCGTAATTGTGCCTCGCGCGTGCGGATCCCAGTAAGGCGCGCCGAGGCCTACGAATGCCGGCACGAAATACACACCGCCCGTGTCCTTCACTTCTTTCGCCAGCTTTTCGGTCTCGGCTGCTGTCTTTACTATCTTTAATCCGTCCCTGAGCCATTGGACGGCCGCGCCCGCGATGAATACCGCGCCTTCCTGCGCGTAGCACGGCGAGCCGTGCTTATCGCATGCGAGCGTCGTAAGCAGGCCCTTCTTCGACATCATGAATTTATTGCCGGTGTTTAAAAGAAGGAAACAGCCGGTGCCGTAAGTATTCTTCATCTCCCCCGCCTCGAAACACCCCTGGCCGAAGAGCGCCGCCTGCTGGTCGCCGGCAACGCCCGCGATCGGTATGCCTGCGGGCAAACCGCAGGCACCTTTCACGGTCGCGCCGAATACCGAGCTCGACGGCCTGACTTCCGGCAAGATCGCTTTTGGTATTCCGAGTATACGCAGGAGTTCGCCGTCCCACTTTTTCTCTTTAATGTTAAATACCATCGTCCGCGAAGCGTTCGTATAATCCGTCGCGTGTACCCTCCCACCTGTCAGCTTCCATATCAGCCACGTATCTATCGTTCCGAAGCAAAGGTTCTCTTTTTCCTTAACATTATCGAGGATCCATTTTATTTTTGTCGCGGAGAAGTAAGCGTCGATGACGAGGCCTGTCTTTCGGCGGAATAATCCGGCGTTGCCCTGCTTCTTTAATTTTTCGCAGATGCCTGCCGTGCGGCGGCACTGCCAGACGATGGCGTTGTAGACGGGCTTACCGGTCTTCCTGTCCCATAGGACGGTCGTCTCGCGCTGGTTCGTGATGCCTATCGCGGCGATGTCGGCCGGCTTGATCCTCTTGCTGGCAAGCGCCTGCTTGACGACACATTCAACAGAGCGCCATATCTCTTCCGGGTCATGCTCGACCCACCCTTCGCGCGGGTATATCTGCCTGAACTCCTTGTAGGCGCTGGAAACAATACGGCCGGGCTTATCGAATATATATGCCCGGCTTCCGGTGGTGCCCTGGTCGATTGATAAAATATATTTCATTCGAACTCCCTAATGAGACGACAAGTACCTGAACGCGCTTAAGCAGGCCTTCGAGCCCTCGCCGGCAGCGATGATTATCTGCTTCTCGGGGACGTCGGTGACGTCGCCGGCGGCGAAGATGCCGGGGATGTTCGTCTCGTTGCGGCTATTGACGATTATCTCCCCTGCGGGGTTCCTTTTAAGTTCCCCGGCGAAATCTGAATTCGGCAGGAGGCCTATCTCCACGAAGACGCCCTGGACGGCAAGCGTCTGCTCCTTGCCCTTTGTCTCTATCTTTATCGCGTTGACCATCTTCTCCCCGAGGACGGCTTTCACGACGCTGTCGTTCAATACCGTGGCTATGGGGCTCTTCTCTATCTTCTCCCGCACCACGGCTTCTCCGCCGAGCTCGGGTGTATTATTGATGACGTATACCTTCTTCGCGATCTTGAGCATCTGTATCACCGCGTCGAGCGCGGAGTTGCCGCCGCCTATCACCGCGACATCCTTGCCCGAAAATATTGGGCCGTCACATGTCACGCAGTATGTGAGGCCCTTATTCTTGAACTCCGTCTCTCCCGGCACCTTCAGCTCGCGGGACTTCTTCCCCGAGGCCACGATGACGGTCCTTGCCCTGTATTCCCCTTTATCCGTCCTGACTATGATCTCCTCGCCCTGCTTCTTAAGCCCCAGGACGGGTTCTCTCTCGCGCACCTCGATGCCGTATTGCCGCATATGCTCTTCGAACTTCGCGGCGAGTTCCGGCCCGGATATGAACTGGTATCCGGTGTAGTTCTCGACATCGCCGCTCCAGGCCGCCTGCCCTCCGATGTCCCAACTGATCACGAGCAGGCTCATCTTTTTGCGGGCCGCGTAAACGGCCGCGGTTATCCCGGCAGGCCCCGCGCCGATTATTATGAGGTCATAAAGGGTCATATACCCAGTTCTTTTTTGATCTCGTCCCTGTCGAAGCCGACTATTATCTTGCCCTCTATATCGAGGACCGGCACGCCCATCTGGCCGGATTTCTGCACCATCTCCTCGCCTTTTGCCTGGTCTGCCGCGACGTTGATATCCTCGAACGCGACATTATTATCCTTCAGGTACTGCTTGACCTTTATGCAATACGGGCATGTCGGCGTGCTGTACACTTTTACGTTCTTCATCAGAATTTCTCCCAGTGGATAACCTTTTCCAGGGGCCTTTTTGTATGGGGCTCCGGTTCCGATCTCGGATACCCTAACGATATTATACTTACAAGCTTAAAACCCGCGGGCGCGGATAACGCATCCGATATCCTTGTGCCGTATTCTTTCTTGTCTCCCGCTATCCAGCACGCCCCAAGCCCCAGCGCGGCCGCCGCAAGCAGCATATTCTCGGTCGCGGCGCTTCCGTCCTCGAGATAATATTTAGTGTCCTTGCAGAATACGGCTATCGACGCCGCGGCGCCCGCCATGAACTTCCCGTGGTCGGTAATTCCCGCGAGTTCTTTTATCTTCGCCTTGTCCGTTACGATGACGAACTCCCACGGCTGTTCGTTGCGCGCCGTCGCCGCGAGGCGCCCCGCGTCGGCTATCTTCTCCAGTTTATCCTTTTCGACCGGCTTGTCGGCGTATTCCCTGACGCTTATCCGTTTCCTGAAATTCTCTAACGCGTCCATATTATTCCCCCGGCAGCCCGTTCAACGCTTTCACATACGCGCATTCCGGGTGCCCTGCCCACGATTTGTTCAAGATCACGCGCAATTCTACGCAGGTAAATTCCTTCCCGCTTACGGTCTTCCTCGGGCCGAGGCGCGTCTCATAGACGCGGCAGCGGTAATGCACGCCGTCCGGCTCGGCGACGAGCTCTTCGCACGGGTCGCCATCCTTTACGCCGCAGCACGCTCCGCACCGCCTGCACAGCGATTCGTATTCCGAATTCTTATTCTTCTGGTATTCGACGTAGTCCCTGTCTTCCATCATGCCTTTCAGAACGAATAGTATATCCCGGCGCTCACGGCATCCTCGTCTATGAAGCGCCCCTCGACGTTTATCGTTACGTTATCTTTTACCTTCATGTCAAATCCCGCGATCACGCCCCCGTTATATTTCGGCGAGACGCGCTTCCTGTCGCCTTTATTTACCCTGTAGACATGTTCGAATACCGACGCCTTGCCGCCCGCGTAAGGCGTGAACCTGCCGAACTTCTTCGAGCACAGCAGGTCGAGCTGCCAGTCATCGAGGAACGATTCGTACCTGTCCGTCCCGATATCCGTATCGCGCGGGTGAACGCTTATATGGTGGAAACCGCCGACTATCCTGACTCCGTACTCTTCATTGTCATACATCCGCAGCCTGAACCCGTAACCGCCCGCGAACGAGTAGCCGTAATCCACGTCGGCCACATTCCCGCCCTTCCTGTCCGTATTGCCGATGCCGGCTTTTCCGTCGAGCGTGAGCCAGTCGAGGACGCCGTATGACACGTCAAGATAGTGCTGGCCGGAGGACACCTTTCCGTAACCCTCCTCAAGCTCGTGCTTAAGCACGATATTCGCCTGGTATCCCGCGCGCACCTTCCCCTTCGCGGGCATATCCGTGCCGTAAGACGGGGCGGAATAAGCGCGCGCAGGGAAGCTAAGGAGAGCTATGAGCAATATCACGGTATTACGCATAGCCATATTCTATTGTATTATGCTTATTTTTTAAAGTGTTTTCTGCGGAGAGCGGCGATGCCTATGAGGCCCGCGCCGAATATCGCGAAGGTCTTGTGTTCCGGGACGGTATTGTTTTCTTCAAAAGACCCGCCGGCTATGGAGTAGGCGCCCGTATTTTCGGGCGTTTCGATCGGAGTGAACGGTTCGATCTCGGGTTCCGCGAAAAAACCCGGCGATATGCTCGGCGGCTCGGACTGCAGTCCGCCGTATTTCTTTATCCTTATATTATCCATGAATATCTGCCCGACCCTGCTGTCCCTCGGGTAGATGATGAACATGACATCCGTGGCGATATTCGCGCTGCCGAACGGCACTTTGAAGTCCTTAGTTGTTATGTCGAACGTGACGTTCGTGTTGAGCCCCGTCTCGAGCCGTTTCGGTATGCTCTCGCGGATCCCGTCGGTGTTGAAAGCCAGAGCGATGTCGCACGGCGGGCCGCTGTTATATATATCGAGGATGACTTTATTCGCGAATGTGACGTCGAGGTCGGTGTTGGACTTCCTTATCGTGAGGCCTTTTGCGGACGGGATGCTGTTTGTAATATTGATCGCGAGCGAACCGTTGCCCTCCGTCTTGAATTCCGAACTTATCCCTACTTCGCCCGAGGTATTGATGCTCCAGTGCTGCCTTGACTCAAGGCCGTCCCATAATAACGTGTCGCTGCTGCCATTCGAGCTCTGCGCAAAAACAGGCCGGACCGAGATCACCAGCAGGAGCAGGCAAACCGCTAAACCTATTCCTCTCTGTTCTCCCTGAGTTTTCCTATCATCTTTTTGAGGGTACCCGTTGGTCATATATCACACCATTAAATTATCCTACAAATCAGAGTGAAGCACAGGAACTAAATATGATCATCCAAGATTTCCTGCACTTCACCCTGATATTATAATCCTTTATTAACTTGTGTCAAATGTTTTTTTCGGGCCTGCCTATTTACTGCCGGGCATGATCCCCTTCAGCCCTTCCGTCGCCTTTTTCATAGCATCAGTGGCAGCCGCTTTTCCTGATTCCACTGCCGTAGCGGCCGCATCTGTGGCTGCCTTTGTTGCGCTAGACAACGCGCCGGCGGCGGTATTCTTCAGGGCCCCGATATCAAAATTCGCCAGGGACGCTATGGTCGTATTCGTCAGCGCCTTGAACATGACCAGCGACGCGAAAGTATACGGGTTATCTATGTTCTCGTAGCGCTCATCAAGGGCGATATTGAATTCCTTAACAAATGGCGTCGCGCCTTTCGTGTAATCCTTATAAATGACTTTCCCTATCTTAAGCTCGAGCACGTCTATCTTGAATTTCATGTCCTTTTTCGCGCCCTTTGCCCCGGCGCCTTTTGCCTAGATCGCCTTAAGGGAATCGAGGTTCAACTCCCCTCCCTCGTTTTTTATAACATAAAACTCCTTCAGTTCGAGCTTCATCTTCTCAAGGTGGTTCGTGCCGTTAAGGAACGACCCGAGGTCGTAGTCCACATGAAGCACCGGCATGTCCAGCATGACCCTGTCCTTGAACGCGTTCTTCGGATTATAGACCTTGAACCCGTTTATTTCGACCGCGCTCCTGAATATGCCTACCTTCATGCTCTTCACGCTCGCAGGCAGGTCGGTGAACGCCCTGATGCCGGACGTAAATACCGTGCTAGCGATAAAATCCTTCGCGAGGAACAATACGACCAGAACAGCAACGATGACTATCAAGACCTTCTTCATCCCTTTACCCTCCTTTTACCTTATTACCCGCCTTTATTACAAATACCGCGTTCAACGCAAAGATGTTAGGCAGGAACCGTGACGTCCCGTTTCTACCGAGAAAATGCTCCGACTCTATCGTTATCCCTTTATCCGCGCAAAATTCCTTGAAATCGCTGATACTGAGGAAATGCCGGTTAGGAGAATTATACCACCTGTACGGACAAGAATACGTTACCGGGGTCTTGGCCTTGAGGAACAGCCGCAGCCGC
>JAGONY010000046.1 GCA_017992785.1 Candidatus Omnitrophota bacterium
CCTTTATCGACTTCCATTTGCCGCTCCTGTACCTCAGGTAGACTACCGCGGAGAACGAGGCGAAAAGCAGGACCACCACGACCCACGCGGCCTTTGTGGAAACCCCCATGACGGCCAGTAGCAGCGCGAGCACCCCGACCGATAGCCAGTGCAATGTCACCGATATGCCCATCGCCCAAAGGGTATCGCCCGCGCCGCGCAGCGCGCCGATATATACGACGAGGAGCGCCTCGGTGAGCACGTAGAGCGACGCGAACCTGACCATGAACGATGCCGTCGGCTCCGCGGCCGCGAAGATATTATCTGCGACATCGGGGCGGAACACTTTCACGAGCAGTTCCGGGAATCCCGCGAACAACACCAGTATGACGGCCGAATACATGAACCCGAGCTTCAGCCCCGATTGGACCGAACGGTGCGCGGTCCCCGGGTCTCCTGCGCCCATGCAGCGCCCGACCAGGCTTGTGACCCCTATCTCTACGCCGATAAGCGGCACGAATGATACCATGTCCCAGTTGAACATTATGGTCGCGGCGGTCGCCGTCACCGGGCCGCGCGAATAAAAGACAAAGATCATCGAATTGAACGCGAGAATGTTAAGGAACATCTCGGCCCCAACCGAAGACCCCAGGCGCAGCAGCTTCTTCATGACAATCTTGTCGAAACGCAGCGCCTCCGGCACGTGGAATTCCTTCCGGTTCTCCCTGCTGAAATACGCCGCGGCGAGCACGGCCAGGCCGCACAGGCCGCCTATTACCGTACCGTATGCCGAGCCGCGGATACCCATCGCCGGCACGCCGAACTTCCCGAATACCATCACGTAATTGAGGCACATGTTCACGACCATCGCGGTCAGCGAGGCCGCCATAACGACGGCAGTCCGCCCGGTCCCTGAGAAGAACGAGCTGAGGCAGTTCCTCAGCAGCCCGATTATCGACGCCCAGAGCAATATATTGAAATATAGCTTCTGCGGGGCCAATTGCGACGCGGTGATCCCGGACATTTCGAAGAGCATGTGGCCCAGGGGGCGAAGCGCCAGTATGACGGGATAAGCCGCGAGCGCTATTATTACGGCCTGGGATACAACGACTGCGCAGCTCTTCTTCCTCCCCGCCCCGAGGTATTGCGCGACCAATGCCGTCGAATACCCGGTAAGCCCGAGGAAGAAGGACATCAGCATAAAAGACGTCAGCCCGCCGCCCATGGCGGCGTTCATCATCTCTGACCCGAGGCGCGACAGGAAGAGCCGGTCGGTAAAGACCATTATAGTGTCGCATGACGCGGAAACGACCATCGGCAGCGCGATGGCGATCATCTCGCCCATACTGCCTCTTTCATGTACGGTTATTTTCTTATTTTTCATCGGGTAAGATATCTACGCGGTTCTCTTTCCAAGGGCTGCGGCCTTCTCGCGAACACCCTTCAGTTTAAGGATATCCCCGGATTCGCGGGCATCCGGCACGAGGAGGGAAAAGAACTTCATCTCGCTGTAATCTGCGATTATCCTGAACATCTTTTCGACGTTCTTCAGGCCGACATCCTCATAGGCGCTCAACAGCAGGGCCATCGCCTTGCCCCTCAGCGGGGACTCGAACGTGTCGGTCGTGTTGTCCCATTTATATAATGAGAACATGCGGTCTATCAGAACTTTCAACTGGGCGCTCGGCCCGTAGAAATAAAGCGGCGTCGCGAATACGATAATATCCGCTTTGGCCATTTTTTTCAGCACGGGGAGCGCGTCATCTTTTATCACGCAGGCATACTCTTTTATCTTCTGGCACTTCCTGCAGGACGTGCATCCGCATACTTTAAATCTCAGTGACGCGACGCGGACGATCTCCACCTCGGCGCCCGCCTTGCGCGCGCCTTCTGCGAACCATCCGGCGAGTATGTCGGTATTCCCGCCCCTCTTGGGGCTTCCGTTGAGGATAAGTATCTTTTTTGCCATCGTGATTTATGATTATACCATTTTTCTTTTTCTTGACGCAGTTTTTTTCGCGTGCTAAAGTTAATGCATGGAAAAAAATAGCCTGCTCAACGAGATCTTCGCGAACGAGGTTTTTCCCGCCATCGGATGCACCGAGCCGATATCCTGTGCTTACGCGGCCGCGGCGGCCGTGGAACAACTCGGGGCGCCCGTCGAAAAACTCGAGCTCATCGTAGACGCCGGCACTTTCAAGAACGGCGCGGCGGTCACAATACCGAACAGCGGCGGCGAGAAAGGCAATGTAATAGCCGCGGCCCTCGGGGCCGTAATAGCGAAGTCATCCCTTCGGCTCGAAATTCTCAAGGAGGTCTCCGCGGAAACGCTCAGAAATGCGAACGAACTCATAAATAAAGGCGCCATAAAATACTCCTGCAAGGAAGACGAAAAGAGTTTCCATGTCGAGGTCTATGCCGAAGGCGGAGGCTCGCGGGTGCATTGCGTCGTCTCCGAGGGGCATACGAATATCACCTGCCTCGAGAAGGACGGCAAGTCGATACTGGCAAAGCATCCGCACGCCGGCAAGAAAGCCAAGGACCACCATGACATACTGAGGAAGATGAAGCTTGAGGAGGTCCTGCGCGAAGCGGTAAAGCTCGATGAAAAGGCGCGGGCGCATATCCGCCGCGGCATCGAGATGAACATGGCGATATCGGAGAAAGGCATCGGCATGCAGAGGACCGGCTACCAGATAGAGCGGATGGTAAAGGACGGCCTCCTTGGCGACGACCTCTTCAACAGGGTCAAGATACGCGTCGCCGCAGCCGTAGACGCGCGAATGGGCGGCATGCCTGAGCCCGTAATGACCTCGGGCGGTTCTGGCAACCAGGGCGCGCTGACGATACTGGTCCCTTACCTTGTCGGGACGGACCGGAAGATCGCCCCGGCGCGCATCGAAGAGAGCATCGCGATAAGCCACGCGGTAAATTCCTACATCAAGTGCTTCCTCGGCGAACTCTCGGTGATCTGCGGGTGCGCGATAGCCGCCAGTATCTCGACGGCGATAGCCCTCGTCTACCAGCAGGCAGGCATAGACATGAAGAAGATAGCGTTCGCGATGGATAACGTCGCCAGCGACCTGACCGGCATGATCTGCGACGGCGCGAAGCCCGGCTGCTCGATGAAGATAGTCACCGGCGCCGAGACGGCGATGCGCTCCGCGTTCATGGCTTTGGCGGGTTACGGGATATCCGTCGAGGACGGCGTGCTCGGGAAGTCCCCGGAAGGGACGATAGCCAACCTGAGCATGGTCTCGCTAAAGGGGATGTTCGGTGTGGACCCGATGGTAGTGAAGATCCTGCAGGAAAAATCCTCGCGCAGCGGCCGCGCTTAGCCCTCGCCTCTTAATTGCCCTTGTAGTACTCCACCTCGGGCTTGATCCTCAGCAGCCCCGTCTCCTGGAACACCTCAAAGATGAATGACGCGAGGAATACCAGCATTATCATGAAGGCGACCTCGCGGCGCCAGCCCTTCGTCTTCGATATCGCGATGACACTCGGAAGTATCCCGAAGAGCAGGATTATTCCGAAGCCGCCCACTATATTGAGCGCCTTAAGGAAGATGCCGTGGAATATCAGCGATATGATGAGCGGCGGGATAAAGGCGATGAACACGCAAAGCATCTTGTTATGCACGCCGAAAGTATTTGACATAAGGTCTTCCACGAACGCCAGCAGGCCCGTGCTGTTCGCTATGCACGACGCGCTCAGCGCGACCAGCGAAAATACCATCGCGACCACGAGGAATAATTCGTTGTTTATCATCTTCGAGAGAGGTATCGTGGCGGGCAGGTTGTTATCGAAGGCGTAGACCAGGCTTCCTTCTCCTCCCTCCACCGGCAGCGCGCCGACCCCGACGAACATCCACAGCGCGTACATGACGCAGCTGACGGCCATGCCCGTGAGTATCGTCTTGAGGATCAGGTTTATGTCCCATTTCAGCGACTTGCAGACCGTCGGTATCACGTTGTGGAAATTGAACGCCGTCACGATTATCGGCACGGTGCACGGCAGGAACTGCAGGTCTTTGTATGTCAGGTTCTGCGCCTTCACGTGCGGGATGCCCATCGCGACTATCGCGATGAACGTCGTGAACATCAGCACAGTGAATACGGCGTTTATCCTGACGACAACGCCTAAACCCATAGCTATTATTCCCACGAGGATGAAGAAGAACCCTATAGTTACCGGCCTGTAGTATTCCGCGGGGATATTGAAAAGGTTCGAGATTATAGTTGAGCCGCCCGTGATATAGGCGACGAGCAGGCCGTAGAGCAGGAAGAGGTTCGCGCCGGTCGCCACCCACTTGCCGGTCACGCCGAGGTATTTGCGGTACATGCTCGGGTAGTTGAATGTGTCCGCGCGCTCGAGCACGGCTTCCCTCGCAAGCACGTTCGCGGAAAAGAACATGCCCGCGCCGAAGAGCAGGAGGTTCAAAAGGGACGGGATGAAGCCCGCGAGGCCGGTATTTACGGGAAGTGCGAGTATCCCGGCGCCGATGATGCCGCCGACCACGAGTAGTGATACGGTAATGCGGTCGACCAGGGATACGCTGTTGTCTTTTTCCATTGTAAAGATTCTACCGCAAAGAGAATCCCCCTGCAACTTTAAATTGCAGGGGGATCATTTTATCCGCTGATTAACAGCGTATCGTTAACGTCCTTCGTTCTTGCGCTTCGAGAAGCAGTCCTTGCAATATACGGGACGATCATCCCTCGGCTTGAACGGGACTTCGCATTCTTTTTTGCAGTCCGCGCATGTCGCCTTGTGCATTTCCCTCGGCCCACCGAACCCGCCACCACCGCCACCACCCTGGTACCCCATGTTTCCTCCTTTTTTAAGGCGCCGACGATCGGCCGCCCTACAGAGAGAATTCTACCCCAAAAAGGGGCACACTGCAACAACTATTATTTGCCCATAAGCACGTTGATTTCGCTCACGTGCTCCTGCTCGTCTATTATCACATGGCGGATCTGGTGTTCGAGCGTCTCCGCCTCGTACTGAAGCTCCTTTTTGTTGGCCATCACTTTTTCATATATCTGTTTATAGAAATTGATGGCGTCCTTCTCGCCTTTCATGTTCACTTCGAGTATCCTGCCGATCTCGTTTGCCGGGAAAGTTTCGGCCATTGCCATCGACGCTTCGCCGTCAAGATAAGCGCATATCAGCTCCCTGAATATCTCCTCGTGCTTTAGCTCATCGGACGCTATCTCCTTTAGCCGGCTTATTATCGGCTCGGCCCCGAGGCCCTTGATCGTCTCCGCGTGGGCGAGATACTGTATCCTCGCGGCGTATTCCAGCCCGAGCGCCTTGTTCAGCATTACTACCAGCTCTTTCTTTATGTCTGCCATTGTAATGCCCCCTTTTAGAACGACCAGTTAACCAGCACCATGAACTCCATCGGCTTCTTGTTTCCGTTGTAGTTCGCGAGGCCTATCTGGAGGCCGTCGAGGTTCTTCGTCGCGTTGATGACGCCGAACTGCAGGCCGTGCATCTCGCCCGCGTAATTGAAGAAACCGCCCTGGAAGCCGCCGAAATAATTCTCGCTATAATTAACGAGGCCTACCTCTATGCCCCTCGAATCACCGCCGGAGATGTTCACTCCGCCGTACTGTATGCCGTGCATGAAACCTTTCGTGATGTTCACGAAACCGAGCTGTACACCGCTGAAATCGCCCTCATCGACATTCACGGCGCCCCACTCGAGCCCGACGCCGCGACCCTTGACGCGATTGATCAATCCGAGGTCCACGCCGTAGAAGTCCTCATTGCACCCGTAGATGAGATTAAGCCCCAGCCCTTTTATCGACTCATTATTCGGCACGAGCTGTATAGGATCGAATATCGCCAACTGTATGGGCTTTTCATCCGCGGCGCGCGCCGTCACGGGTACCAGTACCATTACCAATAACGTAAAAAATACCGCTTTCTTCAACATGAACTTCTCCTTTCGGTTTACAGGCCGGATTCTGCGGCCTTTATCTGGTCAAGCGCAGTTTTCTTCGCGTCTGCAGCGGCTTTAAGCGCGGCGTTCTTGTCATCTACGGCCTTCTTCATAGCCGCGGTCCTCTCTTCTCCTTTAAGCTGTTTTGCGGCTTTGTTGGCTTCCTTGAACGCATCCATCGCCCGCTTCTTGGCCTGCTTATACGCCTCGAGCGCCTGCTTCTTCTGATCCTTCAGCGCTTTCTTGGCTTCGGACGTTAACTGCTCTTCCATCTTAGAACTTGCCTTGCCTTTGTCCTGGCCTTTCCCTTCTTTCTTTTCCGCATAGGTGCCCGGCAGGATAAATCCCACCACGATCATGGTTGCAATAAGCGTCTTAGATGTCCTTCCCATTTCACCCTCCTTTCGTTTTTCAAAACGAATATTCAAGGCCCGCGGTAACTCCGTGGAATAAAGTGTTGGAATCGGAATTGACGCCCTGCGCCGTCACACTGACCGGGTTAAACGTGCAATTGGTCTTCTCTATCTGGCTGGGCGCAAGGGCAATGCCTTCGAGCCAAAGCGCCTCATAGCCGACCTTCAGCGCGAGCCCGTTACTGAATTGGTACTTGCACTGCAAACCGGCCTCGCCTACGAAAGCGGGACGGTCGGTCCGGGCGCTCGATCCGAATAACTTTTTTTCGATGCTGACCACGGTCGATTCAGACGCGTGGTTCCAGTACCCGCCGGCCTTTACGAGCCCGTTGACCGAGAAGCGGCCGCGCCCGAATAATTTAATGTCCGCGCCGGCCTGGAAACCGTAGAGGTTATTCCTGGTGCTCGTATCCCAGAACGGCGGGAGATCTTCCGTATTCGGTATGCCCGGCAGGTTCTCTATCCGCGCGACATCGTAAAGGGTGAGGTTCGGGTCGACCTTCCATAAAGGCAGGATCCTGTCCTTCGGCGGGATCGTGCCCTGAAGGTCCTCGCTCAGCTGGAGCCAGCGGAATCCCGCGAGTATTTTTATCCGGTCGGAATATTGGTTCTGGACGCTAAGTTCCGCGTTGTGGAGCTTCGTTGAGTAGTCCCATGTCATCGACTGGAACGAGAAATCCTGCGTCTGGAAGAAGCCGCCGGGAGCTTTCATCACGAGCCAGTCCGGCGGGCTGTTGGGGCCGACGGACTCGGTCGTATCCCAGTCGTTTATGCGGGAATAAGATACCGATATGTCGTATTTCGGGTTGAAATGGTAAGCCGCGCCAAGCCGGAATCCCGGCGTATAGCCCTGCTCGAGGTCGGTGCTGTTAAGGACGTCCGTGCTCGTTGCGGTCGAGACGTTGGCGAAATGCTCGCTACCCGGCACCTTTTCAACGAGCACCCGGCGAGCGGTGCCGAAACGGGCTAACACGAGCGCTTCGGCCGAGAGGGTCAATCGAGGAGATTTTGGCGATTCGGTTTGCGCCGCGGCGGATATGGACGGTGTGGCAAGAATAATGGCTACGAGCAAGGCGATTGTTAAGATTAAACGCATTGCGTTATCTCCTGCCCACTAATCATACTCCAAAACAAAACCCTCCGCAATGGGAATTGCGGAGGGCGGGCTTTTTTCTCTATCTTCAATAACCCAATTTTGGAGTGTTATTCCACAGATTATTGTTATTTATAGTATTGGTATTTGAGCTTGACCCGTCGTAGTACGGACTTGAGGAGTCATGACGATAATGATTTGTACCGGTTTGCCCTGTATAGGGATTTGTGTTGCCGGCATAGGTGTAGTTGTCCGTGACAGTGTTGTTTGGCGATGAACGGTAATGGGGTGCAACATAGGTGCCATCTGAGCGGGTGTAGCCATTGACGTAGACGTCTTTGGCAAATAACGACAATGAACAAGTTAGCAGAGCAAGGGTGAGTAATAATGCGGCTATGGTTCTCATATTACCCTCCTTTTATGCAGCTTTACTGCAACTTAGTATGGACCTAATACTTTGGACTATAAGCAGATATTTCGCAAGCCCCAAAACCAAATGTTTTTAATACTCCCATTGCTATTCTTCCTTATTTTGGATCACCATAATT
>JAGONY010000047.1 GCA_017992785.1 Candidatus Omnitrophota bacterium
TCTGTCCCCTGTAGAACTCGCGGGCCCTCTCAAACTCGCCCTTGCCGACGTATACGGACCTTATCCTGCGGAGCTCCTTCATTATGATATCCAGCGTCTTAGCTATGTTCCTGTTATCGAGCCCCGCGGAGATCATGAACGCGCCGGTATCGTGCAGTTTCTTTACGGAAGTCCCTATCTCGTACGCGAGTCCCCTCTTCTCCCTGACCTCGCGGAAGAGCCTGCTCGACATATTGCCGCCGAGTATTATATGCAAAAGCGTCAGCGCATACCTGTCAGGGTCGTTCCTTCCGAACGCGCGCATGCCTATGGCCATATGCGCCTGTTCAGTCTTCTTGGAAAGGATCTTGAGCATGGGCTTCCTCTGCGCCTCGTCCGCCTTCCTGTACGAGGACCTGTCCCCCTTTTTTGCGCGCCCGAAATATTTCCTGCAGCTCGAGAAGAACTCGGGCGTGTCGAGGTTGCCGCACGCGGATATGACTATATTGCGCGAATTGTAATATTTTTCCTTATATCCGGTTATATCGGCCCTTGTCATAGACGAAACCGTGTCGAGCGTGCCCGCAAGGTTCCTGCCGAGCGCCTGCCCAGGCCAGAGAAGTTCCATGAGCAGGTCATGGACATGGTGGTTCGGGAGGTCGACGTAGAGCTTTATCTCTTCCTTTATCACATGCCTCTCTTTGAAGATGTCGCCTGCGGAAAGCCTCGCGTTGAATACCATGTCAGAGAGTATCTCGAGCGCGTTATCCATGTCCCTGTTAAGGACCTTCACGAGGTAACAGGTAAACTCTTCGGACGTGAAGCCATTCATCGCCCCGCCGCGGCCTTCTATCTGCTGCTTTATGTCCTCCGCCGAACGCTTCCTCGTCCCCTTGAAGAGCAGGTGTTCTATGAAATGGGACACTCCAGATATCCTGCCCGGCTCGTAACGGCCGCCTACGCCGAGCCAGATACCGATGGCAAGCGAGTCCCTGTCAGGCAGGCTTCTCGCGGAACAGCGCGTCCCATTATCAAGCGCGTCAAGCTCGTACATTATTCTTTATCCTCTCAAGGTATGATTCAAGTATAAGCTGCGCGGCGATCTTGTCTATAACGTTCTTCCTCTTCCTGCGCGATACGTCGGAAGAGATGAGGAACTTCTCGCTTTCCTTCGTTGACAGCCGCTCGTCGTATGTGGCCACCGGTATCCCTGCGGATGAACTGAGAGCTCCGACGAATTCCGTGACCTTGTCCGCGCTCTTTCCTCTCGTGCCGTCCATGTTTATCGGCATTCCCACAACGACGGACTCGGCGCCGTATTGCGCGATGATGTCCTTTATGGCCTTCAGGTCCTCTTCGAGGGTCTTCCTTTCAATAACGGTGACCCCCTGCGCTATTATCCCGAGAGGGTCGCTGACCGCAACACCGATACGCCTATCCCCGACATCAAGGCCAAGTACACGCATCAGAGGTATTTATTCAGCTCCTTTTCTTCCTTCATGAGCGAGACGATCTTCTTTACGTCCTGCGCGAGGTCCCGGCGGCATACGAGCACGCAGTCCCCGTCGCGGACGACTATGACGTTGTTGAGCCCGACGGTACCTATCACGCCCTGCGACGAGACGATGACGGAATCCTTCGTCTCGACCGATTTATGCAGGCCTATAGAAAAGTTCCCGTTCGCGTCGGTCGACAGGTGCCTCGCGAGCGAGTCCCACGAACCGAGGTCATCCCAATAGAACTTGCCTTCGACCGCGAATATGCGTTTCTCCTTTTCGAGCACTCCGTAATCTATCGATATCTCTTCAAGTTTCGGGTATACCTCTTTAAGCCTGCCGTTAAAGTTGAGGCGCCCAATGCTCGGTTCGAGCAGCTGCAGACCGAGATATAGCCTCGGGAGGTTCTCCTTGATGGCGTCGAGTATGCTCGTCGCTTTCCAGATGAACATACCGCTGTTCCAGTAATACCTCTTCTCCTTGATGAATTTGACCGCGTTCGGGAGGCTCGGTTTCTCGACGAAGGCCATTACCCTGTGGACCACGGCCTTGAGCCCCGGGCCTTTGATCCTGAACTGGCCGCTCGTGTCTATCCTGAGGTACCCGTATCCTGTCGCCGGGAAAGTCGGCTTGACCCCTATCGTAACGAGGCCGTTGGAGGCCTCCGCGACCTGGACGCCCGTAAGAAGCGCGTCGATAAACTTCTCTTTTTCCTTTATGAGGTGGTCGGACGGCAGCACTATCATCGCAGCGCGCGGGTCGCGTTTTTTAATTAACATCGCAGCAAGGCCGCATGCCGCCGCGGTATTCCTTGCGGCGGGCTCAGCTATGATATTTTTTATCGAAGGAAGGTCGGCTTTTATAGAGCCCAGCTGCTCCTTGTTCGTGATGACGTATATCCGGTCGTTCGGGACTATCGCGTTTATTCGCGATACCGTCTCCTGTATGAGTGAGCGCCTTCCCATAAGCTTCAGCGTCTGCTTCGGCGTCTTTATCCTGCTCTTAGGCCAGAACCTCTCGCCCCTGCCGCCGGCTATTATTACGGCATAGATATTCTTCTTATTAATGGGCCGCCTCCGTCAGTTTTTGCACGTATTCGCCTACGTTGCGTATGAACTGTTTCTTCCCGGAATTCCTTTCGATCTCTTTGACTATCGCAGAGCCGACTATAACCCCGTCAGCCGCCCTGCATACCTGCCTGACCTGCCCGGGGCTCGATACGCCGAAGCCGACGCATACCGGCAGCTTCGAATGCCTCTTGATGAGCCTAACCCTTTGCGAAAGGTCCGCGGGCAATGATGACCTTGCGCCTGTCGTCCCGGTCAGCGAGACATAATAGATGAAGCCCTTCGACCTGCCTGAAATGAGCTTTATCCTCCTGACGGTGCTTGTAGGGCTCAGGAGGAATATTGTCGCTAATCCTTTCCTCCTCGACGGCCCGATAAGCTCGGCCGACTCCTCGGGAGGCAGGTCCGGTATAATGACGCCGTCGACGCCGTTCTTCGAACAATCCGATACGAACCTGTCCACGCCGTATTTCAGGATAGGGTTATAGTAGCCCATAAGCACTATCGGCACCTCGGTCCTCTTCCTGAGATCTTTTACGGCGGCGATTATGTCTTTGAGCTTTGTGCCCCTCCTCAGCGCCCTTTCGGACGATATCTGTATTGTCGGGCCGTCCGCGACGGGGTCGGAGAACGGGACGCCGAGTTCTATTATGTCGACGCCGCGTGACGCGAACTCGAGGACAAGTTTCTTCGTGTTCGCGAGGCCGTAGTCGCCCGCCGTGAAGAAGGCTATCAGCGCTTTCCGTCCGCGCTTCTTAAGTTCCCTGAATTTATTGTCTATTCTGTTCATGTTATTTTATAAGCATCCGCGATGCCATATCCACGTCCTTGTCGCCCCTGCCGGAAAGGCAGACGACCACGAGGTCGCTCTTCCTGAGTTTCTTCGATATCTTCGCGAGGTACGCGATCGCGTGGGACGATTCGAGGGCAGGTATTATGCCTTCGGTCTCTGATAACATGCGGAAGGCGCCCAGCGCCTCGTTATCGGTGACAGATACGTATTTCGCGCGTCCGGTCTCCTTGAAATAGGCATGCTCCGGCCCTACGCCCGGATAATCGAGCCCCGCGGAGACGGAGTGCGCTATCTTTACCTGCCCTGCTTCATCCTGCAGCAGGTAGCTCTTGCTTCCGTGCAGGACGCCGATCTCGCCTCTTTCGAGCGTCGCGGCGTGTTTTCCCGTAGAAAGCCCTTTTCCCGCCGCCTCGACGCCGATGAACTTTACGCTCCTGTCGTTGAGGAACCTGTAGAAGAGCCCCATGGAATTGGAACCGCCGCCTACGCATGCGATGAGGTAGCCCGGAAGCCTGCGCTCCGCCTTAAGTATCTGTTTTCTTGCCTCTGCGCCTATTACCGACTGGAAATCCCTTACCATCATCGGGAACGGATGCGGCCCCGCGACAGAACCTATGCAGTAATGGGTGGTCCGGACGTTCGTGACCCAGTCCCTCATCGTCTCGTTCATGGCGTCTTTGAGGGTCCTGCTGCCGCTTGTTACCGGTGTAACCTTCGCCCCGAGCAGTTTCATCCTGAACACGTTCAATGACTGCCGGCGCACATCCTCCTCGCCCATGAAGACCTCGCACTCGAGGCCGAAAAGCGCCGCGACAGTCGCAGTGGCGACTCCGTGCTGCCCTGCCCCCGTTTCGGCGATGATCCTCTTCTTGCCCATCCTTACGGTAAGCAGACCCTGCCCGAGCGTGTTATTTATCTTGTGGGAACCCGTGTGGAGAAGGTCCTCCCTCTTCAGGTAGATCTTCGGGCCCTTCAGGAACCTGCTGAGACGCTCGGCGCGATATAAGTTGCTCGGCCTTCCGGCGTACTCCTCGAGATAGTACCGGAACTGCTCGGAGAATCTCCTGTCTTTTTTTGCGGCCTTATAGGCGCTCTCAAGCTCTTCAAGCGCCGTCATCAGCGTCTCAGGGACGTACTTGCCCCCGAAGACGCCGAAATGGCCCTTTGTGTCAGGCTGTTTCACGTCATAACCCCTTTATTTTGACCGAATAAAATAGGAGTTTATCACAGAGTAGAAGTATAGTCAATTCATATTACTGGCGGGAAGCGCGCCGGAAAGAAAGTTATTTGATTATTATCTCGGAGTTCTCGCGTGTCTTGCTTTGGAGCTTGAGGCGTTCGTCTATGACGCATTGGAGGATATCGTTCTTCGTGGAGGGCTTTACCTGCATCGAGGGGTCATTTTTCATCTTCAGGGCAAGCGCGAGTTTCAGGTCCTTGTCGAATATCGGTTCTCCGTTGACCGTGGCGATCACCCTGCCCTCCGAAACAGCGGAAGCCGGTTTTTCAGCCGGCCTTCCGCATCCTAATAGTAAGAACAACAAAAGAAATAATATTGTTTTAATCATGGTATTGGCGTAAGTCTTGCTCCTATTATCCCATCAAAATCATATGCACTATCTTTGGCAGTTATCGAACCGCCACCGCCTCCTGTACCTTGCATGTTATTAATCTGACATAACACGTCTGCGGCCCACGTCATGGCAATTGAATCAATATTTGTGATCGTTAAGCCAACTTGGTCTGAACCAGCAGCGAAATCAATAGTGCTTCCCACTGAAGGAAGATACGGAAGAGTATAACGTACTAAACCGGTGAGTATCTCGTTGTTGTATATACTTATATCAAGGCTACCGTTAATGCTCGCATTCTGTAGGAGTGCCGTATAAGTTTCGGTAATCGGAACATTGACCATTGCGGCTAATACTTCATTATCGAATCCTAGCACATCCGTGCTCAACTCAGCGAGGTCTACCCATTCACCGACGAAAGCGGCCTGTATGGTCGTGTCGACGCCCGCCTCATAGAAACCGGAGATGTCGCCTTCTACGCTGCCGATCTTCATAGTGTCGTACTTTTTGGTCTCCGAGTTCCAATCGTCAGGCGCGAGATATAAGCCGCGGTAAGAGCCGTTTACATCGCCTTCCTTTACGCCGTCATTATTAAAGTCCCATACGCTGTTGTTGCCGTAGGCGGTAAACAGGACATAGCTGTCCTCGTATTCATTATCAGGCACGGCGCCGAATAAAGCCGTCCGCCATACGCCGTCGGTTACTACGGCATCCGACTGCGCGAGCATCACGCCGCTTACGATACCCCAGTTGTCATAGCCCTCTATATTCGCTATGGAGGCCTGCGCTATCTGGGCCTCGAGAAGGTTGCCGTTGATACTGCCTTCGCCGTACGCGTTGAAGGCATTTTCGGAAATTGCTATATTCCTGGTCAATCCCGCCGGATTGATGTCTATATCTTGCATGATGACATGCGGCGTCCAGGTGCCGTCGGCCTCCCAGATCCCTACTTCCATATCATCGCCGTAGTCGAGGTATTCATTCGGCATGGCGCAATAAACGCCTTCTGCTTCGCCTCGCAGTATGCCTGCCTGGTAACCGTCTTCTCCCGGAGAAACGAATAAAGCGGCGGTATACATATGCGAGAGTACCGACAAATTGCCGGAACGCGAGGTGCCTACAGTCCATCCCCAGAACGCGCCTTTGCCGTCATTCGTGGTATCAGACCCGTCATAACCGTTGAAGCTGTTGATCTGCGACCCGACGAGATAAGAACTGCGGTCCAGGTATCCCTCGTATTCTCCCATGGCGACGACATCGAAGGCCCCGTTAGCCCACCATTCCTGGACGGTGCTTCCTATGTTACCGTAGGTTACGCCATCCCGCATGAACCCTTCGCCGAAAATACCAATCTCGCCGCTGGACGAACCGCTAAGCGTAAGGTAATCTACCTGTCCGGCGCCGAGCGAGATCGCCTCCCATTCGTCATAATCGGTGTAGTAGGCGCCCAATGTCTTGCCATTGAATGATATGAGGCTCCTGTTTGACAATACTCTGCCCGCAATGTCGGCGCTGAAACCGCCGTCTTCCCATGATGTGCCGTCGATGAACGCGAGCGTGTACGTGGAGTAAAAGCCGTCTCCCTCGTCTTCCACGTCGCCCATCACGGCTGTCCATGAGCTTTCGGGAGAGCCGTCAAATACGCCCGAGCTTGCCGCTCTCCAGACACTCCAATCCTCCTCTACAAAACCTATCGATTCTCCGAGGAGCGTGCCTTTTATGTCGCCGCCTATCACGCCGTAGAACTCGTCTTCATCGATGACCTCGCTCGTGCCCGACAGCAGGACAGTAGGATCGTATTCCGTCGGCATATCGAGGAAATACGCGAGCTTCCCTTCCGCTCCGTACATCCCGATCGAGGGGTAGAAATCGCCGTTGAAGTAATCGAAATTTCCGGCGTCATTGACCGACATGATATAGCCGGCGCGGTTGCCTTCGTCCGTCTCCCTTATATAAAGGGAAGCAAGCATGCCCTTAAGCCTGTTGTCGAGCGAAGTGCCGCCCATCGTCCCGTAAGCGACGGCATTATCATCCGTTATTATGTAAAAGTCGGATGCCCACAGCTTGAATTCCGGAACGCCGTCTTCGCTGTAATCGGGATTCCAGAAACTTCCGATAACGGTGAGGTCCGAGGGGCCTTCCCAGATATTCCCAGACCCTCCGAATACGCCGTCCATATAGCCGTAATCGCCGTAGAACCCTCCGTAATAATCATCGACATAACCGAACGCGCCGTCGACCATGATGCCCGAATACGCGAGCGGTTGAGTCTTCCATTCGCCGATAGCGGCGCCCGCCCATGACGTATAGTCATAATATTCGCCGCCGTCGTAATAATACCGGTCTGTCGCCGTACCGCGCAGATCGCCGTGTATCCTGCCTATCATACCCTCTTCGATGTCGATGAATGCGCCGGCGACCTCCGCAGAGATCGTATTGTCGTCATAGGCCACGTTTTTGGCGGTGAGGAGAAGGCGCTCGCCGTAACCTTCCTCGCTCCTGCCCAAAGCGAGGCCGTTCTCGGGAATATCGCCGTCATCCTTATCGAACAAGCCGCCCATCTTCACATTGAAGATGCCCCACGGCATGTCCGGCAGCGAATAGCTGTATGCTTCATCAATATAGCCGTAAATCGTGCCGTTCCCGGCAAACGAGCCGCCGACTGCCATGTCCCCCTATGTATTCCTCGTTAATGTCATATCTGAGGTCCTCCGGGGAGTAGGAATAACCCTCGGCTATCTCGGTCGTCAGGCCCATCGAGACCTGCCACATCTCTATGCCGTCATGATAGCCGCCCT